>JBEKNM010000059.1:0-13617 GCA_049522835.1 Mycobacterium sp. | reverse complement strand
GCAACGCTGGCAGCCACCACGATCCGTCCGGGGGACCCGGTGGCGATCGTCGCGAACTTCTTCAACCCGGGGATGTTCTTGGCGTACGCGGTCGCCAAAGACAACCAGCCGCTGGTCGATGCGCTGAACACCGGGCTGGATGCAGTTATCGCCGACGGCACCTGGGCGAAACTGTATTGCCAGTGGGTTCCGCGCAACCTGCCGCCGGGATGGAAACCCGGGTCGAAAGCAGCCGCCGCCCCGACACTGCCAGACTTCGCCGCGATCGCCGCGAGCCAGCCCAACATGCCGGTCGGCCCGGCCACGCCGAAGTCCACTCTGGCCCAGTTGCGCGAATCGTTCTTCGATTGGGACCTGTACCGACAAGCCATCCCCACCCTGCTCACCACGGGGCTGCCTAACACGTTGATCCTGACGGTCAGTGCCAGCGTGATCGGGCTGGCAGTGGGCATGGTGCTGGCAATGGCCGGAATCTCGCATTTACGCTGGTTGCGCTGGCCGGCGCGGGTGTACACCGATATCTTCCGCGGCCTCCCCGAAGTAGTCGTCATCCTGATCATCGGGCTGGGCGTCGGGCCGATAGTGGGCAGGCTGACGAACAACAATCCCTTCCCGCTCGGGATTGCCGCATTGGGCCTCGTAGCCGCTGCCTACATCGGCGAAATTCTGCGCTCGGGAATCCAAAGCGTCGATCCCGGCCAGCTCGAAGCCGCCCGTGCGCTCGGGTTCAGCTACTCGGCGGCGATGCGGCTCGTGGTGGTGCCACAGGGCATCCGCCGGGTGCTGCCGGCGCTGGTCAATCAGTTCATTGCGCTGTTGAAAGCCTCCGCATTGGTGTACTTCCTGGGCCTGGTCGCCCACCAACGAGAGCTGTTTCAAGTGGGCAGGGATCTCAACGCGCAGACCGGCAACTTGTCACCGCTGGTGGCCGCCGGTGTCTTCTACCTGATCCTGACTGTCCCCTTGACACATTTGGTGAACTACATCGACACTCGGCTTCGCCGCGGCCGAGTCGCCGGTAAGCCTGAAGAGCCCACCGACATCACCTCGCTGTTCGGCCAGGAGATGACATGACTGCCGACGCCGCACGCCCTGAGTCAGTAGCGTTGGCAGCAAACGGTATTCACCAGACCCTCGGCGGGACGACGGTGCTGCGCGGCGTCGATATCGAGGCCGCCGCGGGTACCACAGTGGCCGTTATCGGACCGTCGGGCTCCGGTAAGTCAACGCTGCTGCGCACCTTGAACCGCTTGTACGAGCCCAATAGCGGCGACATCCTGCTGGACGGCAGGTCGGTATTGCGCGATGATCCCGACGAGCTTCGCCAGCGCATCGGCATGGTGTTCCAGCAATTCAATCTCTTCCCGCACTTTAGCGTGCTGGACAACGTAGCGTTCGCACCGCGCAAGGTGCGACAGCTGTCCGCAGACGCGGCCCGGGATCTGGCACTGACTCAGCTAGACCGAGTTGGCCTGAAGCACAAGGCCGGTGCCCGCCCCAGCATGCTGTCAGGTGGCCAACAGCAGCGGGTCGCGATCGCCCGCGCGCTGGCGATGGCCCCGCAAGTGATGTTCTTCGACGAAGCGACCTCAGCGTTGGATCCCGAAATGGTCAAGGGAGTTCTGGAACTCATTGCCGATCTCGGCGCCGGCGGTATGACGATGATTGTCGTCACCCACGAAATGGGATTCGCTCGGTCGGCATCCGACACCGTCGTTTTCATGGATCACGGCGCGGTGTTGGAATGCGGGACTCCCGAGCAGATATTCGAGGACCCACAGACCGATCGGCTACAGCGTTTTCTGTCCCAGGTGCTTTGACGACCCGTAATTGTTATGCGATAGCCAACTTGAACGCCTAGCAATTGGCGTTAGACTGCCGACTTATGGCGGACAGCAAAACCACGGCTCCGGAGGTTGCGGAGTTGGCAGAAGGCTTGCACCGAGCGCTGTCCAAACTGTTTTCACTCCTGCGCCGCGGCGACCCCAGTGGGGCCGCCGCCGGTGACTTGACGCTGGCCCAGCTGTCGATCCTGGTCACGTTGCTCGACCAAGGCCCCATCCGGATGACGGATCTGGCCGCGCACGAACGGGTACGCACCCCCACCACCACCGTGGCGATCCGCCGACTGGAAAAGGTCGGGTTGGTGAAACGTTCCCGTGACCCCTCCGACCTGCGGGCCGTACTGGTGGACATCACCCCGCGCGGGCGGGCGGTTCACGGCGAGTCGCTGGCCAACCGGCGCGCCGCCTTGGCCGCGATGCTCAGTCAGCTTCCCGAGTCCGACTTGAACACTTTGATCACGGCGCTGGCACCGCTGGAACGCCTTGCGTCCGGGGAGCCGACATCTGGACCTGCGGGAGAGCCGCCGGCGCGCAAGCAGGCATGAAAATAGCTGATTTCCAGCGGTATTGGCAACCTACATAAGCTGTCACTCATGCCAACTGCACTTATCACCGGCGCCGGCGGCGGGATCGGTTCCGCCATCGCCACAGCGCTGGCGCCGACGCACACCCTGCTGTTGGGCGGTCGGCCCTCCGAGCGGCTGGACGACGTTGCCGAGCGGCTCGGCGCCACGACCTTTCCGCTGGACTTGACCGACACCGATGAGATCGAGTCCAGCTCTGAAATCGTCGACGAACTCGACGTGCTGGTGCACAACGCGGGACTGTCTGTCCCCGGCCGTGTCGCGGAGTCCAGCGTCGAGGAGTGGCGTGCCACCTTCGACGTCAATGTCTTTGGAGCGGTTGCCCTTACGCTGACTCTGTTGCCGGCGCTGCGAAGCGCCCGCGGTCAGGTGGTGTTCATCAACTCCGGGACGGGGCGCAAAGCTTCGCCGATTATGGCCTCCTATTCGGCCAGCAAGTTCGCGTTACGCGCGTTCGCCGATTCGCTGCGTGAGGATGAGCCCGAACTGCGGGTTACCACAGTTTATCCGGGCCGCACCGACAGCACTATGCAGCGTGAGCTCGTGGCGTTCGAGGGCGGCGAGTACGACCCCGCCAAATTCTTGCACCCCGACACCGTCGCGGCCGCGGTCGCCCATGCGCTGGCCACCCCACCCGACGGTCATGTCCACGAAGTGGTGATCCGGCCCGCCGGGCGCTGATCGGCCTGGAACGACATTTAAACGACTAAGTTGACCAGCCGGCCCGCGACCACGATCACCTTGCGCGGGACCGCACCGGCCAAGAACGCCTGGACTTTTTCGTCGGCCAACGCGGCGGCTTTGAGTGTGTCGTCGTCGGCATCGGCAGCCACCACCACCCGGCCGCGGACCTTGCCGTTCACCTGCACCGGGTATTCGACGGTGTCGTCAACCAGGTAGGTAGGATCGGCCTCGGGGAACGCACCGTGCGCCAACGAGGCAGTATGACCCAGGCGCAGCCATAGCTCCTCTGCCAGGTGCGGAGCCAGCGGCGCCAGCATCAGCACAAGCGGCTCCACGGCCGCCCGGGGCACGGAGTCGCGATGCTCTTTGGTGAGGTGGTTCGTGTACTCGATCAGCTTGGCCGCAGCGGTGTTATTGCGCAGTGCCGCATAGTCTTCAGATACTCCGGCGATCGTGCGATGTAGGGACCGCAGCGTATCGGTACCCAACTTTTGTTGGCCCGCGTCGTCGACCACTCTGGATTCGCCAGTGCGCTCGTCGACCACCAGCCGCCACACCCGCTGCAGAAAGCGGTGCGCGCCGACCACATCCTTTGTGGCCCAAGGACGGGAGGCCTCCAATGGGCCCATCGACATTTCGTAAACCCGCAGCGTGTCCGCGCCGTATTCGGTGCAGATCTCGTCGGGTGATATCGAATTCCTCAGGCTCTTACCGATTTTCCCGAATTCTTGAAAGACTTCGATCTCGCCGTCGGGCCCCGGATAGACAAACGCGCCGCCACGTTCAATCACCTTTTCTGCCGGCACATACGACCCACGAGCGTCGGTGTAGGCGAAAGCCTGAATGTAGCCTTGATTCACCAGTCTGCGGTAGGGCTCCCTAGAGCTGACGTGGCCCAGGTCGTACAGAACCTTGTGCCAGAACCTTGAATACAGCAGGTGCAGCACCGCGTGTTCAGCGCCGCCAACGTACAGGTCGACACCTCCCGGATCGTCGGGGCCGTGTTCAGCCGGCCGCGGACCCATCCAATAGAGCTCATTCTCCCTGGCGCAGAACCGCTCTGAGTTATGCGGATCGGTGTAGCGCAGTTCATACCAAGAGCTGCCTGCCCATTGCGGCATCACGTTGGTGTCACGGCTGTAGGGCTTCAAGCCATCTCCGAGATCCAACTCGACATGCACCCACTCGGTCGCTTTGGCCAGTGGCGGCGAGGGCTCGCTGTCGGCGTCGTTGGGGTCGAACAGCACCGGCGCGTAGTCAGGCACATCAGGCAACTCGACGGGTAGCGCGGCCTCGTCGAGTGCGTGCGGGCGTCCATCGCTGTCGTAGACGATCGGGAAGGGCTCTCCCCAATAGCGCTGTCGCGCGAAAAGCCAGTCACGAAGCTTGAATTCGATGCGCGCCCGGCCCCGGCCTTCGGACTCCAAACGAGCGGTGATGGCTTCCTTGGCCGCTGCCACGTCCATGCCGTCGAGGTAACCCGAATTCACCAGCACACCGTCGCCCGTATGCGCGGCCTCTGAAATATCCCCGCCGGCAATGACTTCCACGATTGGCAGGTTGAACTCCCTGGCGAAGTCCCAGTCGCGCTGGTCGTGACCAGGAACCGCCATGATCGCCCCTGTGCCATAACCAGCCAGCACGTAGTCGGCGATGAAAATCGGGACGGGTTTACCGTTGGCCGGGTTGGTCGCGTAGCTGCCCAAGAAAACACCGGTCTTCTCCCTGCTCTCTTGGCGCTCGAGGTCAGACTTTGCGCCCATCGCTCGGCGGTAGGCGGCGACCGCCTCCGCCGGCGTGGCGGCACCGTATGTCCACTTTGGGTCGGTCCCGTCAGGCCAGGCGGCCGCGACCAGCTCGTCGACTCGGTCATGCTCGGGAGCCAGCACCAGGTACGTGGCGCCGAATAGCGTGTCGGGCCGGGTGGTGAATACCTCGATGTCGACTTCTGTTGCCGCGAAGGCGCCGCCGCCCAGGATCGCGGAGAACAGCGCCTTCGCTCCGGTGGAGCGGCCGATCCAGTTGCGTTGCATGCTTTTGATCTGGTCCGGCCAGTCCAGCAGGTCGAGGTCGTCGAGCAGCCGGTCGGCATAAGCGGTAATACGCATCATCCACTGCCGCAACCGTTTCCGGAACACAGGGAAGTTGCCTCGGTCGCTGCGGCCATCGGCGGTGACCTCTTCGTTGGCCAGCACAGTGCCCAACCCCGGGCACCAGTTGACCATCGAGTCCGCGCGGTACACCAGTCGGCAACTGTCGATCACGTCGGCCCGCTCCCCTGCCGACAGCTTGGCCCAGTCCCGACTGTCGTCGAGACGACGCGTACCGGAATCGAATTCGGCGATCAGCTCGGCGATCGGACGCGCCTTGTTGGTCGCGGTGTCGAACCAGGCGTTGTATATCTGCAGAAAAATCCACTGGGTCCACTTGTAGAACTCGACATCGGTGGTCGAGAAGCTTCGGCGACTGTCGTGGCCCAGACCCAGCCGGCCCAGCTGCCGCCGGAAATTGACGACGTTGGCCTCGGTCCTGATGCGCGGGTGGGTGCCGGTCTGCACAGCGTACTGTTCGGCAGGCAGCCCGAAGGCGTCGAACCCTAGCGCGTGCAGCACATTACGGCCGGTCATCCGGAAGTAGCGAGCGTAGACGTCGGTCGCGATGTAGCCCAGCGGGTGTCCGACGTGTAGTCCGTCACCCGACGGATAGGGAAACATATCCTGCACGAACAACTTGTCGTCGGGCACCGCGCTCCCGTCCGTCGGAGCCAGCGACCCGACCGGGTTGGGGACGTTGAACGTCCCGAGCCTCGCCCAGTTGTCCTGCCAGGTGCCTTCGATGCGGCCCGCCAGCTCCGCGGTGTAGCGGTATCGCGGCGCATCTGAGTCCGTCTGAACGGCACCGGAGTTGCTGCCAGGCGCGTCGGTCGGGAATTCGGTCACCTGAACAGGGTATAAGGGCCGCCTCGGCGGGGACGTCGGCCACAGGTTGGTCTCGGTTCCGTAGCGCGCGGATCAGGGCTTCATCCCAGGTCTATTTCGACCCTATTCACCAGGCTTGACCACTGGTTACAGTCGGCCTCTAACGACGGGCGGCGATGCCCGAACCTTGGGAAGGACCGACGGAGATGATTCAGATCGCACCGGCCTACCGGGTATTCGCGGGGGGTATGATCGCCGGCCTTGTCAGCGTCGCGTTTTTTGCGAGTGCCAAGGCATCGGCAGATCCTTTGCCTTCGCCGCCGTCCCCAGTCCCCGCGGTCCCCGCCCCGGCCACATCCGGGCAGAATGTCACCGCTCCGGGCGAAAGCAACAGGTTCATCGCCGCGCCGCCGGCGCCGAATGCTTTCCTGCCGTCAAATCCCGCTACGGCGCCCGGGGCGCCGGTACCGGCTGCCGCGGCGCCGATGCCCCCCACGCTGACTCCCGCGGTCTCGGGAACGCTTCGTGACTACCTGCAGGCGAAGGGAGTCAAGCTCGAGGCGCAAAAACCGCAGGGATTCAAGGCGCTCGACATCACGCTGCCAGTGCCCGGTCGCTGGACCCAGGTTCCCGACCCCAACGTGCCCGATGCATTCGCGGTAATCGCCGACCGGCTCGGCACCAGCCTGTACACGTCGAACGCGCAGGTGGTGGTGTACAAGCTGGTCGGTAAGTTCGATCCCAAAGAAGCCATCACCCACGGCTTCGTCGACAGCCAGCAACTGCTGGCGTGGCGCACCACGAACGCCTCGCAGGCTGATTTCGGCGGCTTCCCGTCGTCAATCATCGAGGGCACGTACCGGCAAAACGACATGACGCTCAATACTTCGCGCCGCCACGTCATCGCCACGTCCGGGTCGGACAAATACCTGGTGTCGTTGTCGGTGACCACCGGCCTTTCGCAGGCGGTTACCGATGGACCGGCCACCGACGCCATCGTCACCGGGTTCCGGGTGGCTGTGCCGGGGGCTCCGGCCCCCGCGCCCGCTCAGGCGCCCGCTACGGCACCGGTCGGAGTTCCCGCTCAGGCGGCCGGCACGGCACCGGTCGGGCTCCCCGGGCAGGCGGCCGGCACGGCACCGGTCGGGCTCCCCGGGCAGGCGGCCGGCACGGCACCGGTCGGACTCCCCGGGCAGGCGGCCCCCGCCGGCCAGACATCCGCCCAGCAGCCGGTACCAAACCTGTTGGCCTTAGTGCCCGGGCTGCCGCCGCTGCCCAACTTCAACGTCGGGCGGTAGCGCTAACTCGGCAGTGGCGCAGCGCCGATAGGCGCAACCGCGGGCCCGGGAAGCGGATCCGCGGCCGGACTCGTATTGTGAGGCCATGTTGATCGCGGGCGTGCTCAGCGTGTGTGCGGCGGTGGCCTCAGCCGCGTTCGGAACCTGGTCGCTTTCCCAAAGCCAGACCGTCGATACCACCCAGGTTGCGGTGCGCGCCATGGCGCCGACGCAGTTGGCCGCTGCGGTAATGCTGACCGCTGGCGGTGTGGTGGCGCTGACGGCGGCCCCGCACACCGCTTTGGTAGTGCTGATCGTTTGTGTGGCCGGTGCTCTGGGCACGCTGGCTGCCGGGTCCTGGCAGAGCGCTCGCTTCGCGCTACGTCGCGAAGCTTCCAGCTTCAAGCCGGCCTCTTGCGTCGGCAATTGTGCGGTGTGCACCCAGTCTTGCCGCTGAGCACCCTGCCCACACGCGACGACGGTGGTGGGGGAGAAGCCCTAGTTTCGGCTGACGTCGATTGGGTGGGTAGCAAGCAGCGAAAGCGGCAGCGGCTGGCGCCGCAACACCTGCGCCCACAGGTCGGCCCTCGGCCCGACCAGAACATCAGACGGCAACGCCGACAACACAATCCAGTCGTCGCGTTCAATCTCGCCTTCGAGCTGACCGACGGTCCAGCCGGAGTACCCCGCGAAGATTCGCACGCCCTCTACCAACGGTGCGATCAGATCGGGCTCAGCGTCCAAATCGACCATTACCATCCGGCCGGCTACATGGCGTAGACCCAGCACGCCGTCTGGATCGGCGCCGACCCGTAGCGCCGCCAGACACAAGGCCGCGTCGCGTTTCACCGGCCCACCGATGAACATCGTCTTTGGCTTGGCCACCAGTTTGGCCCACTGCGGCAACACGTTGTAAACGGCGGTCTCGCTAGATCGGTTGAGGACCACGCCCAACGTGCCGCCATCGTTGTGCTCGACGATGTAGATCACGCTACGGCGAAACGTCGGTTCAAGAAGATCGGTGTTAGCCAACAACAAGGTCCCCGCACGCACCCGCTGCGCGGCAGGTGCGACAGAGTCTTCGGGATCTTCGGACTGCGGCACCAGACCATCATCGCACCCTCGCAGCATCACCCGGGGCAAACGAGCGCGGCTGACAAATATTTGTACTGTTGGTGGGGCGACGTCGGGCGCCGCGAGCCTCGCTACCCCCAAATCCTGAAAGTCGGTTCTGTGTTTGAAACCCGGATGCAGTCGCGCACACCCGGCGAGGTTTGGAGGTCGGTGCGCAGTTTGCCCGACTTCTGGCGACTGCTCCAGGTGCGCGCGGCGAGTCAGTTCGGTGATGGGCTCTTCCAGGCGACACTGGCCGGAGCGCTGCTGTTCAACCCGGACCGGGCTGCGGATCCGATGGCGATCGCACGCGCGTTCGCGGTGCTGTTTTTGCCCTACTCGCTGCTGGGACCGTTCGCCGGGGCCCTGATGGACCGCTGGGATCGGCGGTGGGTGCTGGTCGGCGCCAACCTGAGCCGCCTGGCGCTGATTGCTGGGATCGGCACAATTCTGGCGGTGCGGGCAGGCGACATGCCGCTGCTGCTTGGGGCACTATTCGCCAACGGCTTTTCGCGATTCGTGGCTTCCGGCCTCTCGGCGTCCCTGCCCCATGTGGTGCCGCGGGAACAGGTCGTGACGATGAACTCAGTAGCCACTGCGTCCGGCGCGATCGCGGCCTTCTTGGGGGCCAACTTCATGCTCGTGCCTCGCTGGTTCGTCGGCGCCGGCGATAAGGGAGCCTCGGTAATCATTTTCATGACCGCGATTCCGGTGTCGATTGCGTTGCTGCTGTCGTTACGGTTCGGCCCCCGCGTACTCGGCCCGGACGACACCCGGGCGGCGATCCACGGATCGGCCGTCCACGCGGTGATCAGCGGCTGGCTGGACGGCGCGCGTACCGTCGTGCGTTACCCGACCGTCGCTGCCACCCTGTCCGCCTTAGCCGCGCACCGGATGGTGGTGGGTATCAACTCACTGCTGATCTTGGTGCTGGCGCATCACACGAAATACCCGGCGGTCGGTGGCTTGGGTATCGCGCTGCTGGTCTTAGCGGCCTCAGGGCTTGGATCCTTCGTGGCCACGGTGCTGACTCCGCCCTCGGTGCGCCGCTGGGGACGCTATGCCGCGGCAAACGGAGCGTTGGCGGCCGCTGCGATGATTCAGCTCGCCGGCGCCGGGCTACTGCTACCGGTCATGGTGGCGTGCAGCTTCTTCCTCGGCGTGACCGGCCAAATGGTCAAGCTATGCGTCGATTCGGCGATGCAGATCGACGTCGACGACGCTCTGCGCGGGCATGTGTTCGCGGTACAGGACGCAGTGTTCTGGGTCGCGTTCATCGTCTCGATCACCGTGAGCGCGACGTTGATTCCCGAAGACGGGCGCGCGCCCGCGTTTGTGCTGTTCGGGTCTGTGATTTACCTGATCGGCCTCGTCGTTCACAGTGTCATCGGCCGGCGCGGCCAGCCTGCGACGGCCGACAGTCAGAGGCCGTGATGGCGGGACCCGAGCCGATCGTGGCCGACCTGCGCGCCGAAAGCGACGAACTCGACGCGTTGGTCGCGCCGCTTCCAGCGGACGCCTGGGCCAATCCGACGCCCGCGCCGGGCTGGACCATCGCACACCAGATCGCACACCTGTTGTGGACAGACCGGGTGGCGCTGATCGCTGTCACCGACGAGGAGGGGTTCGCCGACGTACTGGCCGAAGCGGCATCCGATCCTGTCGGCTTCGTCGACGCGGGTGCCGAGGAATTGGCGACCATAGCGCCGCCCGACATGCTGACCGACTGGCGGGTCACCCGCCGGCGGTTGCATGAGGCGCTGCTGACGGTTCCGGAGGGGCGGAAGTTGCCGTGGTTCGGGCCCCCGATGAGCGCGGCGTCGATGGCTACCGCGCGGTTGATGGAGACCTGGGCACACGGCCTTGACGTCGCCGACGCCCTTGGTGTCAAACGGCCCGCCTCCCAGCGACTGCGATCGATCGCCCATCTCGGGGTGCGCACCCGCGACTATGCGTTCTTCGTCAACAATCTGGCTCCACCAAGCGAGTCGTTCCTGGTCGAACTGCGGGGGCCCGACGACGACACTTGGTCGTGGGGACCGCAGGATGCCGGCCAGCGCATCACCGGCTCCGCAGAGGACTTCTGCTTCCTGGTCACTCAGCGCCGCCCCCTGAGCACCCTCGACGTCAAAGCAGTCGGTGGCGATGCCCAGCGCTGGCTAAAGATCGCTCAAGCCTTCGCCGGCCCGCCCGGTCCCGGTCGATGATATCTGCGGCCCGCCGCTTATAGGTCCTTGTCGCCACCGTCGACGACGACGCGGGCGCGCGTCACGGCGTCCTTGTCAGATTCGCTGCCGTTTCCGCGCGCCAGCATGCCGGCCGAGGACATCGGCATCGGGGTACCACCCATTCCCATAGATGCTGTGGGACCGCGCACCTCGGCGGCGTTGAGCACGCCGGCCCGCAGGCTGGTTGGCCTGCCACCGGTCTCCGGCTCGAAACTGCTGGTGGGACGGGTGTAGCTGGTCAGTCCAGCCCCCGGGAAAGCACCAAGCCCACCCGCGCCACCTGCCGACGCGGAGCCGAGGCCCCCAGCGGCGCCGCCGGCCAGCACGGGTTCAGCAACGGCCCCAGCCTCAGCAGCAGCATTCGGAGTCCCCGCCGACTGAAATAAACTTCCCATCGACTGGGCAAGCCCTTGCGGCAGGCTCGTTATGCCCTGAACCGCCTCCATTGGGGTCTTGACCACTTGTTGCAGCGGTTCGGTCAAGCCTGACACCATCGACATCGGCTGCTGTACGAGCGAACCGAGCTGGCCGCCCGCATCGGCCGGCGAAGATGCAGCCTGGCCGGCGGGACCCGACGCTTGCACCGCGTCGCTCATGCCGGTCTGTCCCGCCGCTTCCGCCACCGCCTCGCCCGCGGCTGCCGGCGCAGCTGGCGAGGCGCCCATCGGCGCGGCCGGCGGCGGAACGGCCAAAGCCGCGGTCAGCGCGCTTAGCGCGCCGGAGTACGCCCAGCCCACGCTCGAATTATGCGGCCAGTGTTCGCCGAAGTACTCCGTGTCTCGTTCGACGATTGCCGGGGTGTTAATCCCGAGGAAGTTGGTGTCGTTTAATACTTGCTCCTCGGCCCGGTTGGTCACGGATACCAACGAGGGGATGACCGAAGATTGCGCGAGCATGAAGGCCTGCACGGCGGCCTGGGTGACGGCGATTTTGTGCGCTGTCCAACCCACCAGGGTCTGCAAACCGAGGTTGAGTCCATTATTGGCCACCATCGAGGCAACGGCACCAAACCCCTGCCACTGCGCCGCCGTGGCCAGGGCGTTGACCGCGGACAGGCCCATCGACAGTTCCTTGTTCGCGGTCTCGGTGACCCATACCACGTTATTGGCGAGCACCGACGCCGCATTGCCTGCCTCGAAGGTCAGGGCGATTTCCTCGGGGGGACCTGTCCACCTGGGGTCGGGCACGCTGTCGTCTTACGTCGGCAACTACAACTGGCTGAGGGCAGCGCTGATCCCCTCGACGACGCCAGTGGTGGTAGAAGCAAGGCTTTGCGCACCCGAGTAGGCCGAGCGTTGCCCCACATGCTCGGTCGCGGTGGCAATGTAGGCAGTTCCAACGGCGTTCAGCGCGGCAGCGAACTGAGCGGAGTCCTCGTCTAACGCCATCGGTATCACCCCGGTGAGCGCGGCCGCTCCGGCCCCGGTCGTGGCTGCCATCTCCTCGCTGATCCCGGCCTCGGCAGCGGCCGACAAGTCGACGGCGCCCGGCACCATGCTGAATAGCCCACCCATACTTGCCTCCCAGTTTTTGGCTACCCTACGCGGCAGGATGTACCCCCGGGCCGCTGTCAGGAAAAGTTGTGTCCGCGGAACTTCGCGGAGCCTCCGAGCTTAAAGTGGGCCGCGCCGGCTGTCGACTCACCTTCGTGGCGGCACCCGGCCCACCGTGGCGATCGCCCTTCATAGATCCGGTTGACCGTGGCGTTGCGCATCACCGGCTCGACTTGGAAGTCCTGGGTGCAGCGGTAGCCGCGAACGGTTGCACCGCGTCGGTGGTGACTTCCATCCCGACATCAGACGCGAAGCAGAAGGTGCACGCCAAGGGCGAGCTGACCGGTCGCGCTGGATGGCAGCGGCATTAGACTTTTGACAGCTCAACCAAACCGCCCCATGTCACCCCGGTCCAGTGGACGTAATCGAACAGGTTCAGCGTTCGGCCGTCGCGGGCATGGATTCGCTGCTGAATCCGGCGCAGTGATGGCGAGCACCGATGCCCACTGTCGTCAAAACTGTGTCAAAGTCCCAACAGCGCCGCCGCCACAATACCGGAAAGGGCCTCTGACCTGTGCGCGCCCGAAGAGATTCGAACTCCCAACCTTCTGATCCGTAGTCAGAAACGGCCTATCTCGGGGTATCTCGCCATGTCCAAGCAACCCCATCTCACCTGCGCAAACCCTCTCACGATGTCCCGTCCTGACGCGAGATGTTTCACGCGAGATGTGACAAGTCCGTGACAACGTCGACAACCGTTACGGAGGACACGCGAGATTGCGGTCCCGAGCGTTGACCTGTGATCAGAGCACGACGGGGACACGGCGCGCGATCGCGACCTCTGGGTTATGAGCTACGCACCAGGAGTGTCCTAATGTTCGCAGAGTCTCAAATGCGCAGGTCAAAGCTGCTCAAGCGTCCGGCCGGTTGCGCCACATCCCACTGATTCTGGCCGGTTTCGCGGTGTTTTGTTCCCAAATCCGTTCCCAAAACGGCACACCACGGGGGCCTTGACCCCGGCCGTCTCCGGTCGACGAGTCGCCGCATCGGGGTAGCCGGCCTCTTCGTCCCGAACGCTGATTCGATGTACCAGGACTGGCGCCATTGGAAGTCCCGACGCAACGCGAACGCGACACTGACAATGGGGTTCAGGTGCGCCCCCGACACCGCACCCATGAACAAGATCACCGCGAGCACCGTCAGGGCGGGCGCAGTGACTTCGGCGACGCGCCCGATCTGGCCGAGGGATCGGTTCTGGATCACCGGACCGCCGGCGGCAGCCATCACGAGCAGGAAACTACCGAACAGTTCACTGAATAGGCGGCGCCACTCGTAGGTCAAGTTGGTGAAGTCGCGAGTCCATAGTGGCGCGGTCGGTTGATCGGTCGGCGGGCGTGGCCGGGTCTGCGCCACAGCGGGGACGCGTTCAGGTTCGGTGTGCGAACTGTCGTGGTGATGCTCGTCTGGCTTCGTCAT
>JBEKNM010000058.1:0-13658 GCA_049522835.1 Mycobacterium sp. | reverse complement strand
AGCGTTTCGGCAAGTTCTGGGGCGCCTTCAGCGTGGGCGATCTGCTGATTCTCAACGCCTTGACGATCGTGACCGAATTCATCGGTGTAGCTATGGCTCTCAATTTTTTGGGCTGCCCCAGGATCATTGCGATACCCGCCGCCGCCGTGCTGTTGTTCGCGGTGGTCGCCGGGGGTTCGTTTCGCCGCTGGGAAGCGCTGATGTTCGTGCTGATCGCGGTGAACGTGCTGATCATCCCGATGGTGCTGCTGGTGCATCCCACCCTGACGCAAACCGCCAGCGGAATTCTGCCCCGGTTCCCGGGTGGGCTCGACTCCACCGTGCTGCTGCTGATCGTCGCGATCGTCGGAACCACGGTGGCGCCCTGGCAGCTGTTCTTCCAGCAGTCCAACGTGGTGGACAAGCGCATCACGGCGCGTTGGATTCCTTACGCACGAGCCGATTTGGTCATAGGAATCGTCGTGGTCATGGGCGGGGCGACGGCGCTGATGGCGGTGACCGCGTTCGGATTGGCCGGCACCACCGACGTTGGCAACTTCACCGACGCGGGCGCGGTGGCATCCGGTCTGGCGCACCACCTCGGCGGCACCGTGGGCCTGCTGTTCGCGATCATCTTGCTGGACGCATCGCTGATCGGGGCTAACGCCATCGGGCTGGCCACCACCTATGCCATCGGTGACGCGATGGGCAAGCGGCACTCACTGCACTGGAAGATCAGCCAGGCACCGTTGTTCTACGGCGGGTACGCGTTACTTCTCGCGGTGTCTGCGGCGGTCGCGTTCAGCCCCAACCACATCCTGGGCTTGGTGACCCAGGGCGTGCAGGCCCTCGCCGGTGTCTTGCTGCCGTCGGCGACGGTGTTCCTGGTCTTGCTGTGCAATGACCGCGCGGTGCTGGGCCCGTGGGTAAACACCGTGCGGCAGAACATCGTTGCATGGGTGATTGTGTGGTCTCTGGTGCTGTTGTCGCTGGCATTGACGGCGACGACGTTTTTCCCGAGCCTGCCCACCACCACCATCGAGGCCGGGCTCGCGCTCGGCGCAGTGATCGGCATCGTCGGCGGCGCCGTCGCCATCATCGCGGGTCGGCGCTACAGCGACCGGCGCGAGGCCGAAGCGATCGTGCGCGAGTTCGGTGGCGGCCTGGATCCCGAAGAAGTCGACGAGATCGACGACACCCCGTTGCTCACGCGTAGCGAACGGCGTGCTGTTCGTCGCCAGGACCGGGCGAATTGGCAGACTCCCAGCCTCGCCGCCCTGGAACGCCCGGAAATGTCACCGATCCGCCGGGTAGGGCTGTTGACCCTGCGTGGCTATCTGGTTGTGGCCGTCGTGTTTGTTGTGATCAAGATCGTCGAGTCCGGTGTAGCCTGACGCGGCGGATGATTACGGCGAACCGTTCGGCAGCAGAACGATTTTGCCGTGTGTGTGCCGTTTCTCGAGTTCTTCGAAGGCGTCTGCGACCTGATCCAGCGGAAAGGTCGCGGCGATGTCGAAATCGATCGTGCCATCAGCGATCAGATCGGCGATTTCGGCAAGCACTTCCGGAGTCGAGGCGTCGCCGCTACCCTCAGTCTTGGCGCCGACATCGCCGGCCTTCTGAAACGAGATGATGGTCTCGATCCGCTCGGGTGCCACGCCGAGATCCACGGCAAGCTGGATGTAGTCCGGGCCGAACAAATCGATGAACGCGTCGATGCCATCAGGCGCCGCCTCTCGCAATCGGGCGGCCAGCCCATCCCCGTAGGCGATCGGGGTGACGCCATGAGCGCGCAGCCAATCAGCGTTGCCCGCCCCCGCGATGCCAAGTACCCGCGCCTTGCGCAGGACCAAGAGCTGCACGACAAGGCTGCCAACTCCACCCGCAGCCGCTGAAACGGCGACCGTCTCGCCCGGTTGAGGTGCGACCGCGCGGACAGCTGCATAGGCCGTCGCTCCGACGACGTACAGCGAACCCGCCACCTCCCAACTCAATTCGGGAGGTTTACGGATCAGTTGACCCACCGGGACAGCCGTGTGGGTCGCGTGGCTGGATCGGCAGAAGCTGAACCCCAGCACCTCGTCGCCGACGCTGAACCCGTCGACATCTGGTCCTACGGCGGTAACGACGCCGGCGAGGTCGCTGCCTTCGCCGGACGGAAACGTCGCCGGGAACATCTCGTGCATCGCCCCGACTCGGATGCCGGCCTCGCCGGGGTTGATGCCGGCGGCGCGAACCTCCACCACCACCTCGCCCGGGTCGGGCGACGGTATCTCGACGTCCGCCACGTACAACACGTCACGGCCCCCGTAACGGTCGAACCGTACGGCACGTGCCATCTGACCTGTCATCGCGATCTCCTTAAGCAGTGAGTCGAAGCTTCTGCCCCCGTGCAACATGGCTGCATAGGCGCCGAATTCCCGCTCATCGGCGGGGAGGTGCGCCGATGTCGTTTGCTGCTGCCTTGTTCCCGCCAGCATTTCGCAGTAGCGTCAGGCGCCCCAGCTAATAGACATGGAGGGAGTGCCCGTGGAGCTTGCTCGCAAAACGTTTGTTGTTTGGGCGGTTGCTGCCATTGGGGTTGGTACAGCGGCTACCGGCTGCGGCAACGACAAGAAAGCCTCGTCACCGTCGTCTTCGGCAGCATCGTCGACGGCGCAACCTTCGGATTACAGTGCGTTGCTGATCAAGCCGACTGATATCGGCGGAGATCTCACTGCTCCGCAACCGCCTGTGCTGAATCCCAATGGTGCGGCAGGCGTCGCGCAGCTGTTCGCCAACGCCGACAATAGTCGCCGGATCGGGGACACCATCTTGATCGTCGCCGATCCCGCCACGGCAGCGGCTGGACTCGACAACACCAAAAGCAATTACACGAGCAAGGTCAGCGGCACCTGGCAGCCGGCCGATGTCGGCTCAAACGGGTCAATGATTTCCGGTACTTCGCCGGACAATTCTCAAGCGGTGACAGTGCTGTTGTTCACCGAGGGCAAGGCGCTCGTCAATCTGGAATTCGACAGCGCGCCCAACGATCCGATCGATCCGGCCGTGGCGACGGATATCGGCCGCAAGCAAGATGCCGCGATCAAGAACGGGTTGCACTAGCCCTGGGGGCAGTCCCGTCCTCGGCGTGCGCACCGACCAGTCGACTGCCGAGGTCCTGTGAAGGCGACCACGACCTTGTCTGCGGCACCGGGCGTGCTGGCTAGTTCGAGTGCTTCCCCGACGTTGGCGAAGGGGATGGTATGGCTGACGATGAGCGCGTATTTCTCCCAGTTCGCAACGAGATCGTTGGTCACCTCGAAGATCTCGTCGGGGTATCCCATGCATCCGACGATGGTGATCTCGTTGCTCATCACGTTGACGAACTCGACCGGAACGGGCTCTTTGTGGACGCCGACGATTCCCAGGGTGGCGCCCTTCTTGGCAGCTGCCAGCGCGGTGTTTACGACGGCGGGCGCACCGGCGGCGTCGAGGTAGATGTCGGTGCCCGCCCTTCCTGGAAACCCAGAAATCCCAGCTTCGCCATCGCCGTGCAGTTCGATGAGGCGCTGCACAACGTCCTCGTCGGTGGAATTGATGACGGCATCGGCGCCGATCAGCAGGGCCTTGTTCAGCCGGGAGCCGATCAGATCCACGACCACCACATGGCTTACGCCAAGGGATTTGAACGCCAGCGTCGCGCCCAGTCCGATCGGGCCCGCGCCGAAAATGACGACCTTGTCCGACGGTTTGGGTTTGCAGCGGTTGGCGCCGTGGCGTGCGACGGCCATTGGTTCGTTGAGCGCGGCGACTTCCCACGGAATGTGGTTGGGGATGACTTCCAGACTGGTTCCGCGAACCGCATTCTCGATGAGCAGATAGTCGGCCAGCGCCCCGGCGGCTCCCCCGTTGCCGATGATGCCGCCGGGAGCGGCCATCGGGTTGATCACGACGTGATCGCCCACAGCGATGCCGGACACGTTCGCGCCGACCTCGACGACTTCGCCGGCCGGTTCGTGTCCGAGCGGTGTGTGTCCCTGGCGCGGGGGGATACCGCCGATGGTGATGTAGAACGCGTCGGAGCCGCAGATTCCGCAGGCGCGCATTCGAACCAGCACGTCATTGGGACCGGCCGCAGGGCGGTCGGCATCGACGACCTCGGCCTTACCCGGGCCGGTGACCATTGACACCTTCATGACGCTCACGGTGTGCCTTCCAGTTCGATGTCGAAGGTGTCGAGATACTCGGCGAAGATCGGCTCGAGCTGTTCGACGGTCAGGCCGTATTGGTCCAGGCTGTAGGCGTTGGGCGCGAACCGGTCCTTGGGGTGCTCGGCGAGCCAATTCTGCATGCGTGCTTCGGTTTCGGCGGTCAGCGGGTCGCCCGCCCAGTCGTAGATGCGGCGCATGACGTCCATCGGGTCGCGCATCATCTCGTGGTAGTACATGTGGAAGAAGCGCTCGTCGCCGATGCGATCGCGCGCCCGCAAGGGCCGCTCGACGTGGTACCGCATCTGCGCCATAGCATCTCGGCCCATCGCTTTCAGATCGATGGCCTCGGGGTGCATCACCATTCCCTGAGGCAACTTCCACAGGTTGGCCAGCGATCCTGTTGCTTTGTAGGGGTCGCGATGTGCCCAGATGAGTCGGGCGTCGGGAAACACCTTTAGCAGCGTCTCGATGTGCACCGAATGCGAGGGCATTTTCAGGCTCCAGGTGCCCGGCGCCGCGGACTGCAGTACCTGCAGGTAGCGCTTCTGGTACTCGTAGGTGCTGGTCATGTCCGCTTCGTCGAACAGCCATTTGAAGTAGCGCGGGGTCGACAGGAACGAATCCCAGGACAGGCCTTTGAAGTCCTGGTTGTGAATGAACATATCCTCGGTGGGGCCGTCGGCGTCTTCCCAATGCGGCAGCGGCATGTTCGCCTGCTTGATGAACTCCAGGATCTTTCGCTGGTCATCCAAAAGGGCTAAACACCGCGGATCGGTGCGCAGCATCTCGGCGGTGGCCGGCGGCACCGGGTGCACGCACTCCCAGTGCAGCAGCGAGCGGCGTGCCGGATCCTGGGCGAGCAAGTAGCTGATGACGGTGGTGCCAGTACGGGGCATGCCGAGCACGATCACTGGCCGCTGCACGGGGGCATCAAGCACTTCGGGGTGAGCCTGGATGTAGTCGTGGATCTGCAGGCGGCGCCCCAATGCGTTAGTGGCGTCATCGAGGACGCGTTCCCGGCCGAACGGGGTGAATGAGGGTGAGGTGTTGAGGTCGTCGAGCATGATCGTCAGCCCGTCACGCCAGGAGTCGGAGTCGACCTCAGTGAGCCCGGTGCGTTGCGCGGCCAGCTTCAGGACGTCGTCCACTGTCGCGACGTTGTCGTATTCGCCCATGATCTCCGCCTAGACCGTCAGGTATCCGCCGTCGACAGCGACGGTGCTGCCGGTGATGTACGACGCAGCATCGGTACACAGGAACAGTGCCGCGCCAGCGCAGTCCTGAGGTGTTCCGGGTCTGCCCAGCGGTGTGTGGAAGCCGATCTCCACATCCATGACCTCGGGGATGCTCATGGCCGGGTGTGTCATGCGAGTGTCGATAAGCCCGGGCGCGATGGCATTCACGCGGATTCCGTCGATGGCCCACCGGCGCGAGAGGTTCATCGTCAATGCGATCAGGCCCATCTTCGATGAGGCGTACCCGGGGACGAAGACCGCCGAGCGGAACGCGGACATCGAAACAACGTTGACGACGCTCGCGCCGCCGGGCGCATGGCTCGACTTGAGGCGCTCATAGCAGCGCATGGTCAGCCGCATGGGGCCGAACATATTCTGGGTCACCGACGCGATGTAGCCATCCGGGTCGTATTCGTCGCCGGCGGGGTAGGGGCCGCCCGCGTTGTTGACCAAGATGTCCAATTCACCCAGTGAGTCCACCAGAGAGTCGACCGAATCGGGATCTTGGATTTGGCACTGGCGGTAGCAGAACGCGCCCAGATCCGTCTCGGGATAGTCCGCGGGCGATCCGCGGGTGCCGGTCACCGTGACGGCAGCGCCGGCCTTGGCGAAATCGGCGGCAATTGCGTGGCCGATGCCGCTGGTGCCGCCGGTCACCAGCACGTTGGTACCGGTGAAGTCGAAGCTGAGGGTGTTCATTGGGTGGTCCTCAATTCGTTAATCGATTTCGCGAGCCAGGCCCTTTCCCAGAAGTTCTCGGCGCCGGCCAGCAGGGCCTCGTGGGCGTCGGCGGCCGCCGCACGCGCCGCCGGGTGTCCGGGCTCGGCGGCCAGGACAAGGTCGGTGAGGTGTAGGCCCTCCACCGGCCGCCCACTCGCCAGATGGGTGCGGGCCGCCTCGACGAGGACGTCGGCTCCGGCGGCGTGCACCACGTCCGCGGCGACGGACGCCGGCGCCACACCGTAGAGCTCGGTAGTGGAGCGGTGCCGGAACCAGCCGGTGTACATCTCCCAGATGGCACGCACATTCCAGGAGGTCTTGCCGTAACCTTCGCCAACGTCGAGATGCTCGGGCACCCTGACCTCGCGCATCGCGGTGTAGACGTCGGTGCCGGAGTTCATGAGCTCGACGGTGCGGTCGTGCACGGCCTGCATGGCGTCACGCATCGCGGTGACCTCTTCGGCGATGCGATCGGCTCCCTCGATAGGAGCGAAGTGGCCGGTGATCAGCCGCGTCGGTCCGTATTCCAGCACCGTGTTCAACGACTCGATGTAGAGAATCGGATCCCGGTACCGGTCGCCGCGGATGGTCATCAGATTCGGCACGTGGCCGAACAACGGCCCGAACAGGTTGCCGGTGAACAGGATTCGGTCCTCGGGCAGCCACACCACAACCGAGTCGGTGGTCTCGCCGCCAGGCGTCCAGGCCAGCTCGAAGGTGCGGCTGCCGACCGTCAGGTCATGGCGGCGGTCGAACGTCGTGCTCGGCTCCGGAAAAGAGAAATCGATCGTGGCGGGATCGATCGTCTTGAAATGCTCGAGCACCGCGTCGGAGAACTTCTGGAACGCAAACGATGTTTTGGGCACCCGGTAGCCCATGAGATGTTCGTTGTCGTCGCGCCAATACCGGTAGTTGCGGTGCATCACTATCTCGGTCTCAGTGTCGCGCAGCGAGTTCACCCCGCCCCAGTGATCGGCGTGTCCCTGAGTGATGAAGATAGCCCGCGTTGGCCCTGCCACGTCGGCAAAAGCCTTGCGGTGCAATGGACCTTCGAATACCAAGCCGGCGTTGACGACGACCCGCCCGTCGTCGGTGGCTACCGCATAGGCGTTGGAGACGCCGGGCGACATCCAGATGTCGTTGCCCAGGGGCGTCGCAGGAGTGTCTGTCGCCGCGGCGAGGTCGACGGCTCCAGGGCGTTCCCGGTGAATCCCAGCCATGAGCGCGTCCCCTCTCGGTCCCTTCTCGCTGTGGCTTCGGCGACGACAGCAATCCTCTAGAACCGTAGAGGTTATCCTCTATAGTTCTAGAGGTAAAGTCAATATCATCCAAGCGATCCTTCAAGATCCGGCAAGCACTGGAAAGGGGCGTCCATGGGACTTTGCGGCCTGGCCGGCAGGGTTGCGGTGGTGGTCGGCGGCGCCACCGGCATCGGTGCCGTGACAGCCGCCCGGCTCGGCGAGGAAGGCTGTCGGGTGGTTGTCGGTGACATCGCCGCCGAAGCTGCCGAGCAGACAGCTGCACGCATAGTCGCCGCGGGCGGAACCGCGACTCACGTCCCCTTCGACCTGTCGGATCCCGCGTCGGTCGCCGACCTGATGCACGCCGCCGCGACGACCTACGACGGGATCGACCTCTTGTTCAACGTCGGTGCCGACATGGGCGTTATGAGCGCCGATACCGATGTGGCCGATATCGATTTCGACGTCTGGGATCGTGTGATGGTAGTGAACCTCCGCGGGTACGTGGCTGCCCTGAAATACGCCATCCCGGAACTGCTCAGCCGCGGCGGCGGGGCGATCGTCAACATGTCTTCGGCGGCGGCTTTCCAGGGCGAGCCCGCGCGACCGGCCTATGCCACCGCGAAAGCCGGCATCGGCGCGCTCACCCGGCATGTCGCGTCGCGCTGGGGCAAGGAAGGCATCCGCTGTAACGCGGTGGCGCCGGGATTCACTGCGACCGAGGCCATCCGTTCCGTTCCGCAATGGCCGCAGCTGCAGGCGGGGGCGCTGAAACGTATCCGTGGAACCCGCGTCGGCGATCCCGACGACGTCGCATCGCTAGTCGCCTTCCTACTGTCAGACGAAGGCGCCTGGATCAACGGTCAGGTCGTCAACATCGACGGCGGCACGGTTCTACGTTGACCGGATCTCGACACGTCGTGGCCACCGCCACGCCCCGGAAACGCAACGGCGACGAACGTCGGCGCGAGTTGTGCGACGCGGCCATCCAGGTGCTGGCCGAGCACGGCTCCCGCGGGCTGACGCACGGGCAGGTTGACCGCCGCGCGGGAGTCCCCGACGGCACTACGTCGTACTACTACCGCACCCGAACGGCTCTGCTGCGGGGTGTCGGCAAGCGCGTCGCGGAAATCGATGTCGCCAACCTGCAGTCGGTGATCGACGAGCCGCTCGACCCCCTCTCGCCGTTCGCACGCCTGGCCGAGCTCACCATGATGCAGGCCGACGGACCGGGGCTAATGCTCAACCGAGCGCGGCATGAATTGCTGTTGGCGGCCGCACGTGACCCCGGTATCGCAGAGACCTCGCAAGCATTCGCTGCCCGGGTTTTTGCCATGGCCAACGACGCGATAGCCCACCTGCAGCCGGGTACCGACGATCCAGCCTTGCTGGCCGCGCAGACGACGGCTGTCACCACCTTCATCGCAGGCGTTTTCACCAGGTTCGTCGGCGGAGACCGCACAATCAACAACGCCGGGCAACTCGCTGGATTACTCGAAGCCGTCGCGACCGCCATATCGCTGCAGCGGGCGGACGCGGATTCTTAGCTGAGCAGGCCGAGTAACTCGAGATCCGTGACGTACTTGTCGATCAGCGGTGCGGAAAGATGCGGAATATCTTTGTCTGCACCAATTTTGGACTTCTGCACCGCTGCGCGGAACACGTCCGTCGGTGCCGGTGCGCCACGCAGCGGCTTCTCTGGCTTGCGGTAGGCACCAAGCAATGGCAACACGGACTGTTGTCGTTGCTTGTCCGGCAACGCCCGAAGAGTGGTTTCGAAGCGTGCGAGCCATTCCTCGTAGTCATCGATTCGCCGGATGACTTGGCCAGCTGCTACCAACCAGTCCACGAAGACGTCCAGGGAAATACCATCGTCATATGGGTTCATCACGTCGAAGGAATGGTAAGTCCCACAATCCTTAGCAGCCGTTGCCGTTTGGGCGCCAAGAGTAGTGACTGACTCGGCCACGAAGTCCGCGGGCAGCCCGTCGTAATGGGCCCGCGCCCGATTGCCTTCCGCGTCGGTCTCGTAGAAAGACCTCGGCGCGATACCGGTCACCAGCAAGCTGAAAATCAGCCGAGTGAATGCGTCGGGTTCGTTGACCTGGCCTGCGTACTGGCTGTGAGCAAGGATGAGGTCGGATCGGAAAACCGCGACCGGAACACCGCATAGCTCGTGTGCTTCGCGTAGCAACACCTCGCCGGC
The DNA here is from genome assembly GCA_049522835.1 of Mycobacterium sp. Classification (GTDB taxonomy): domain Bacteria; phylum Actinomycetota; class Actinomycetes; order Mycobacteriales; family Mycobacteriaceae; genus Mycobacterium. Next base: position 4,084 of record JBEKNM010000058.1, on the reverse strand, counting down.
CCACTTGCTGTTCGCGTACCCATTGGCATAGCCGTCGCCGACGGCACGGGCCGCGCTGACTTCCCGGATATCGCCGTCCTCTTGGAAGTCGGCCGGATCCATGGTCATGGCGACCGCTACGGTCGACAGATAGTTGACCGGCTTGATGCGGGTGGTGATCGCCAGCCGGATCAGCTCCGCGGTGCCAACAACGTTGGGGCCGAACAGCTGGTCGTAGGGTAGGACGTGGTTCACCAGCGCTGCCGGATGGACGATCAGGTCTACGCTTTGCGCCAGCCGCTCCCAAGTCGCTTGGTCCAGGCCCAGGTTCGGCTCGCCGATGTCGCCGACGATGACCTCGATGTGGCCAGCAGCCAGCATCCGGAACTTCTCGAGCAATTGCGGATCCCCGCTGTCGTAGACCTCTTCCAGCCGGTTGGCGGCCGCTTTGGCGTTCGTGCCGCGCACAATGCAGATCAGTTGCCCGCCGCTTTCCGCAAGCCGCTCCAGCCATTCCAGGGCCAAGAAGCGTCCCAGGTAGCCGTTGGCTCCGGTCAGCAGAACCGTCTGTGGTGCACCGGTTGCCCGCGGCAGCGTCGTGGCCTCGGTCAGGGTCTCGGTGTCGATGAACTTGTCCAGCGTGAGGTCGGCGGCGCGCACTTCGGTCGCGCCGCGCCCGTGCACCGTGGTGAACGTGGGCCGGCGGGATTCGGAAGCACGTTCGGCCTCAACGTACTCCGCGATTTTTCGCAAATCGGACGCCGGACCGATGATCTGCCCCACCGGCACCTCTACGTCGAAGATGTCATGCAGCAGGTTGGAGAAGGTCAACGCGGACAGGGAGTCGCCACCGAGCTCGATGAACTGCGCGTCGGGTCCCGGGGCGCCACCTGCGAGGCCGAGTAGGGCTTCGGCGGCGCGCGTCAGCGTGTCGATGACCGGCCGGTCTGCCGCTCCGTCGCGCAGCGCGCGCAACTCGGCCGTCTGACTGGCAGCCAACTCGGCGTACAACGCTTCGAGTCGTTCGCCGTAGTGCTCCTTGAGCTTGGGCCGAAGCAACTTGCCCACACCCGACAGCAGGCCGTTGGTTTCGCTGAACGGTTCGTACTCGACCAAAAAGTCCGCAGGTACCTCGTAGGACTGCAGCTCGGCGAGTTTCGCTGTCTGGCGCAACGATTCGCTCAGAGCGGCCTTGAGTCCGTCGGCATCTTGTCCGAACCTGTCCAGCGCCTCATCGGTCGGGACCACCACGGCCAGCAGATAGGGGCGTTCGCTGTTGCCGTAGACGAAGATCTGCCGGACCAGAGCCGCGGTGGAGAACACGGCCTCCAGACCGGCGACGGCGACGAACTCGCCCTGGGCCAACTTCAGCACGTTGTTGCGGCGGTCGACGTATTTGACGCGGTCCGGCCCGAGCTCAGCCATCACATCGCCGGTGCGGTAGTAGCCGTCGGGATCGAAGGCATTGGCGGTGACATCGGGTCGTTTGTAATACCCGGGGAAGGCGGTCAACGACTTCACCAGTAGCTCGCCCCGCGGATACGGCTTGTCGGTGAGGAAGTAACCCAATTCGGGAACATCGATGAGCTTGTAGTCGGTCACCGGAGGCCGGTTGATTATGCCGTCTTTGGTCACCATTCCGACCTCGGTGAGGCCGTAGCCGTCGAGCACGTGGACATCCAGACAAACCTCAACGAATTTTTGCATCTCGGCTGCCAGCGGCGCAGTGCTGGAGAAGCTGGTGATGATGCGCCCCCCGAGGACTTGCTCGCGCAGCTCGGTTTGCGCGTCGAATTCGGCGGCTTCGGGTTCGGCTCCCTCGAAAACCATTCGGTCAACGGCACTTTGGTAACGCTGGTAGAGCATTTCGGCCACTCGGGGCACCATGCCCATTTGAGTGGGGCGCACCAAGTTCCAGTCTTCGAACAGCGTGGACAGGTCGCTTTCCGGCACGAAGTAACTGGTGCCGCCGGCCTGGAACGACGATGACAGCGGTATCCGCCCGCCGAGGTGATTCAGCGGCATGAAATTGACGTTCAACACCGGTACGTGGGCGAATTCGGGGTACAGGTCGTTCGTCCATAATTTCGCGATCATCCGCTCGGTGTACATCGCCCCCTTGGGCAATCCCGTGCTGCCCGATGTGTACAGGATCATTGCCAATCGCTGGTCGGTGTCGCCGGTATATATCGGCTCGGGTGGCAACGAGCGCCCGCGTTTGACCAGCTCGTCGAACGTCTCGATCGTCACTGCCATGCCGGCTTCCGCCAGCTTCGTCCGTGCGCGCTCCAAGTTCTCCCGTTGATCGTCGACCTCCGGCTGGTAGTCGAAAACGACGAGACGCCGCAACGATGTGCTGCCCAGGGCTACCTCGACGGCAAGGTCGAGATATCCAGCGCCGGTGGCTATTATCCGTGGCTCGACCTCAGCGATGATCGGCTGCAGCCGTGACGCCGCGGCGTTGTGCTGCAACGGCACCGCCACCAGCCCGAGGTAGCCGGATACCAGATCGATGGTCAGATACTCAGGGCTTGCGAAGCCGACCGTGGCGACGAAGTCTCCGGGTGCCACCGGATTGGCCGCGTCGTGGCGCCATGCGGTTGCGATGGCACGCACGCTGGCCCACAGGTCTCGGTAAGTGATGGTGTCGAAGCGGGGGAGCAGCTGCGCGGTGGTGCGGCCCGTCACGGGATCGGTTGTCAGCGAGCGTGCCCGCCACCCCAGTGCGGGGCGGTCTGCGTAACCCTCGATGAACATCTCCAAGATCTGCGGCAGTCGAAGATCCGGTTGACGGGCCGCTGCCTGAAGAGCCAGATCTGGCTTGGCCTTCTGGAACTGCTCGTCGTCGGCGAACAGCTGACGGATACGTTCGGCCAACCGTTCCTCTTGGGTGCCCGCTAAGCCTGCGCGGCCTGAAAGAGTCTCGATCTCGCGTTTCGCGTCACCAGTCACATCAGCCTCCCGTTCAGAGCGTTCGCTTAGCGAGAACCCGTTTCCAGGCGCGAGTCTTCCATCCCGGCGTTATGACCGTTGTCACACCGGCGGCACCCGCCGCGTCAGGAGGTCGGCGGCGCCGGGAAAATCAGGCCACCACTTGGATGGGGTCGCCGACGTTGACGGTGTTGAAGTACCAGGCAGCGTTGTCCGGGCTCAGGTTGATGCAGCCGTGACTGACGTTGGAATTGCCCTGCTGGTCGACCGACCATGGGGCCGAGTGAACGTAAACACCGCTCCAGGTGACACGGACCGCGTACTGAGCCGTGATCTTGTATCCCTCGGGTGAACTCAGCGGGATACCGATGGTCCGTGAGTCCATCACCACGCTGCGCTGCTTCTCCAGTGCGGTGAAGCTCCCGATCGGTGTCGGACGGGTGGGCTTGCCCATTGACGCCGGCATCGTGCGGAGCACTTCTCCGTTTCTGCTGACGGTAAAGGTGTGGCTGGAGATGCTTGCAACCCCGAGTAACGCGTCACCGGTGTCAAAGCCCGTCGTCAGGGCCTGCACGCCTATCGAGACGTGGGAGTGGGCCGGCCAGTAGTGGTCCGGAACCCATTGCACCAGATTGCTCTCGAGCCACTCGAAGTGTCCGGTCATGATACCCGGTGAGCTGACGCGGATTGACCGTTCGGCGGCGCCGCGATCGGTGACTGGCGCTGTGAACGTCACCTCGAGCGGGTGCGCTACGCCCACTACAGCACCGTCAGCTGGCGAAATCGCGGCAACACCGGGAAGCGGCTCGGGTGCTGGGACGGCGGCCACGGCGCGGCTCAGCGATCCCGTGAAGCCCAGCACCGAGATCCCAACCATAACGAAAAGATTACGAACCGCTCGGCGCATAGCGTCTACCCTTCGAGATGGTGCGACCAACACAACCGTATTCTAGTGGCTGTCTACCGATTGCGTGTTTGAGCAAATCCTCGCGTCATAGCCTGTCAGCAGCATAACGAGCCGGTCACCTCTTGGGATCGATCCTGGCGTGCAGCCATTTCCCTCGATGATCGCTATACACGTCCTATCGCGAGTTCGGCGGCGGCCGATAGCGCAGGGTGCGCGAATCGCCGTGCCGGGCCACGCCGACGCGTGGATCGCCGCCGCAGAGCTGTT
>JBEKNM010000057.1:0-13707 GCA_049522835.1 Mycobacterium sp. | reverse complement strand
GATGAGCCGCCAGCACAGGTCGACATCCTCGCCGGAGTGCATGGTCTCGTCGAAGCCGCCGACATCACGAATAGCTGAACGGCGACAGATGATCGCCGCGCTTGGAACGTAGGACACCGTGCTGTGGGGTAACACCGGTGCTTCCCGCAGCCCGAGGTCCAGTGACGAGTGCACCGCCTCATATCGCGCTACCACGTTCTCGCTGTGCGCCAGACCGACGATGCGTGGTGCGACCAGCGCGACGGTGGGATCGCAGAAGTGACCGAGCAGGGCTTCCAGCCAGCCGCGACGCGGCGCAACATCGGAATCCATGAATGCGACGAAGTCGGTGGTGCAGGCGGCCAGGCCGGAGTTGCGTGCCGCCGCCGGGCCCTTGCTGCGGGGATGGCGCAACACTTCGATATCGCAGTGTGCGCCGACGAAGTCGTCCGGCTCGATCGGGGGCGACGAACCGTCGTCCACCACGATGACGCGTAGTCCGCGTAGCGAGCTCACCAGGCGTCGCACACCAGAAACATTGTTGCGCACCGGAATTACCACAGTCACGTCACGGTGCGACGGGCCTCCCGCAGGCCGCGGATGCGCCACCGTGGCGTCGAGCAGGGTGCGGGCCAGTTGGGCGCTGACTTCGTCACGAACCTTCAGCCGGCCATCGGACAGCATGTCTTGCGCGGCGGGTGCCAGCTTCAGCAGACGGGTCGGTGAGCCACCGAGCAGGGCAGAGCCGTCGCCGAGGACCCGCACGCGACGATCAACCTGGACGGCGAACCCGTCCGGCAGCCGAGTTTGACTCATGTCAACATCCCGTCGGACCGGGGCGACCACCGGGCGATCCGACACACACATCCGTCGACCATCTCCGCGAAGATACGCTTCCCCTCGGACGCGGTCGCAGTGGTCGGGTCCCCCAATACCCCCACCCGGCTGACCGCCGCGACTCCCCCGCGGCGCATCGATGGAAGCAACTCGCTCAATGGCGCACCGTTACCGGCGAGCCACCGGTCGGTCAGCACATCGGCCGGCGAAATATGCAGCAACACTGATGTTTCGGTATGGCCGGCGTGGGCGTCTCCGCCGGCTGCCGAACACGGGCACCATCCGACGTCGCCGCCTTCGGCGCGAAGCCTGGCCACCGCACTGTTCAATGCACCGACATTGCCGCCGTGGCCGTTGACGAAGACCAGGCGCTGGGCCCAGCAGGCGGCCGACCTGCCGTATTCCACCAATAGCATGGTCAAGGCCTCAGTGCCGATAGAGATCGTTCCGGCGAAACTTTGGTGCTCACCGCTGGCGCCGTAGGCGACGGCCGGCGCCACCAACCATTCCTCGAGGCGCGCCCTGAGACATGCTTCAGCGCCCCGGGCGACGGCGGTCGCAATCCGGGTGTCAGTGTCCAATGGCAGGTGCGGACCGTGCTGTTCGGTTGACCCCAGCGGGATCAAAATCGACGGCGAGATGCTTGCTAACTGGCTCGACGTCGCAGTTCCTAATTCGCCGAGTACGGACACTCGGTGATGGTAGGCCGAATTCACCTGGTGTGCACCAATTGTTGACCGTTCAAATCAAATTTTTTCGCGCTGGTTCAATCGACCCGGCGAAATTCGGCTCGTCCGTCACGGTTGCCACGCACGTACCAGACCCGCCGCACCTAAGAGGCATTCCCGGCGCCACTCACCCACGGGAGCCAGGACATGCCTCGACTACTGGAAACGGAGCGTGGAAAGCAAACAAACTTGACCCAAATTCGCATAATTCCCCCTCCTAATGTCGGCTACCCATCCCGAGCGGAAGGCACACCTATCGCCCGGGTGAAACCGGCGGGTATCAGGATGTCATTCGGGCTGAGGTCGTAGACCGACGCGTGCCCAAGACCCATCAGTGCCGAGTCGATACCCGCGCGCAAAATGTCGAGCACGTTTTCCACACCGGGTTGGCCGGCCGCGGCGAGGCCCCATAGGTACGCACGGCCGATCAGCACTGCCCGCGCGCCCAGCGCCACCGCCTTGACAACATCGCTCCCGCGCCGGATGCCACCATCCAGCAAGACCTCGACCTGATCACCGACCGCCGCCGCAACCGCGGGCAGGGCACGAATCGAAGCGGGCGTGCCGTCCAGGTTGTTGCCACCGTGGTTGGACACCGATATCGCCGAAACACCAGAATCGACAGCTCGTTTCGCGTCATCGACCCGCATCACGCCCTTGAGCATGAACGGTCCGCCCCACAATTCGCGTAGCCAGGCGATGTCTTCCCAGGTCGGCGGTGGTGTGCCCATCCACTCCCCGTAGGCGGCGAAGAACGGAGGTCCGGGCTCGCCGCGGCGGCCCTGGTTCGGCACCCGTAGGTCCGGTGGCCGCAGCGTCTTGCCGAACTTCCACAGCCATCGCGGCCGGACGATCGCCTCTGGAGACAATCGCAGGATGGTCCGCAGGTTCATCTCTTCGGGGATCTTGGGGCTTCCCCAGTCCCGGCCATGCGAGAAGGTCCAGTCAGTGGTGACGATCAAACCGGCAGCGCCGGCCTGACGCGCCCGTTCCACCCGTTCTGCGATCGCATCGCGACCACCGAGCCAGTACACCTGGAAGAAGACCTTGGGATTGGCGGCGATGACCTCTTCGATCGGCTTACTGGCGAATGAGGACAGCCCCATCGCCGTCCCACGCGCCGCGGCAGCCCGCGCGACGGCCACCTCACCGTCTGGATCGACTGCCTGGACCCCAGTCGGCGAAATAATTACCGGCAGCGAAATCTCTTGTCCCATAACGGTGGTGGACAAATCGCGCTTTTCCGACGCACCGATGACATGAGGCGCAAATCCGAGTTCGCTGAAAGCTTCGACATTGTCAGCAACCGTAATTCCTTTTTCACTGGCCGAAATCAAAGACGAATAAACGGATTTCGGCAGCCGGCGCTTGGCCCGTTGCTGTGCGATAGCGACCGTTTCAAACCATTCGTCGGCCACGGCTACAGCGGGCTTTCGTTGCACAGGCGGGGCGGCGGCACCGCGTGGGGTCGCACAGACAGGGTCAGTGGCACTGGTTGGCGGACCCGTTGGCCGCGGGAGTGGTCGGCCCGGGGCCTCGGTGTTTCGCGCTCGCGGGTCAGCGCCGGGGCACTGTGCCCTTGGACGCATTCGGGATCCGGACCGTCCAGCGGCAGACCGGTGAAGAATTTGGCCGCCATGCACCCGCCGCGGCAGCTGTCGTAATGCCCGCAGCTGCCGCACGCGCCCGCGGACTGCGGTTCGCGCAGCTCACGAAACAGCGAAGCATTTTTCCAGACGTTGTCAAATCCGCTGTCGGATAACACGTTTCCAGCATGGAAGCGGTCGTGGATGGCGAACGGGCACGCGTACACGTCGCCGACAGGGTCGATCAGGCAGACCACCCGGCCGGCTCCGCACATGTTCAAGCCGGCCAGGGCACCGGACTGGCCGAGCGGCGACAGATGGAAGAACGAGTCGCCGGTGAGCACGCGCTCACCCTTGGCAACCAGCCAGTCGTAGAGCTGGACCTGTTGGGCGGCGGTGGGGTGCAAGTCTTCCCAAACTTCTGCGCCCCGTCCGGAGGGACGCAGCCGCGTGATCCGCAGTGTGGCTCCGTAACGGCGTGCCAAAGCGGCGAATTCGTCGAGCTGGTCGACATTGTGCCGGGTGACCACGACGGAGATCTTGGCATCAGAAAAACCCGCTGCGACCAGGTTTTCCAGCGCGCGCACCGCCATGTCGAATGACCCGGCGCCGCGAACGGCGTCGTTGACCTCGGCCGTCGCACCGTCCAGCGAAATCTGGACATCCACGTAGTCACTGGCTGCCAGCCGCGCAGCCACCTCAGGAGTGATCCGGACCCCGTTGGTTGAGAACTTCACGCCGACATGGTGGGCGGTGGCGTAATCCACGAGCTCCCAAAAGTCCGGGCGCACAGTCGGTTCCCCGCCACCGATGTTGACGTAGAACACCTGCATACGCTCGAGCTCGTCGATGATGTCCTTGCACTGGCGCGTGGATAACTCACGCGGATCGCGTTTCCCCGACGACGACAAACAGTGCACACACGCCAGGTTGCACGCGTAGGTCAGCTCCCAGGTGAGGCAGATAGGTGCGTCGAGCCCATGCTCAAACTGATCAATGAGAGCGGGGACCCGATTTTGGACTGGCACGGTCATTCGCCCTCCTCGGCGCCGTCTTGGGCTACCAGCATGTTGGAATCGACCAGCGCACCCAGCGCATGGAGGTAGGGACCCTGCTCGGAGTCGCCTACCCCCGCCGCGCGGCAGGCGGACCGGGCATCGGGATGGTCAGCCAGCGACCGCACCACCGTGAGGATGGTGCGGTTCTTGAGAAACGACAGCTTGCGGGTGCCGAAATGGTAGAGCAGCGCGCCAAAAGGCTCTGGCCGAACCGCCACCTGTGGGTGCAACCGCCAGCCGCGATCCGGGTCGAACGGACTGGAGTCGGCCCGACGAGCCTGCGCGGGGGCAGGCACGGTCAGTAGACCCCGCACATACCGTCGATAGACACTTCTTCCACCAAGGTCTCGGTGACAAGCTCGGTGTCAGTCTCGGTTTCGTGGTCCATGTGAATTTTCCTCTCGTCAGGTCTCGACAATCATGGATCGATGTGGCCACAATATGGCATCGAGTGCCGCAATGGAAGGGCGGGTCTGATGTTGTCACAGCCGCGGGCGGGCCGGCGCCGCTCGACGACACCTGAGCACATCACCGACGTCGCCATCGACTTGTTCACTGCCCGGGGGTTTGCCGAAGTGAGCGTCGACGATGTCGCCCAAGCCGCCGGCATCGCGCGCCGCACGCTGTTCCGCTATTACGCGTCCAAAAACGCCGTCCTCTGGGGCGAATTCGACGCCCACCTCGCGCACCTGCAAGATCTGCTCGACAACGTCGACCCGCGGGTCAGGTTGAGCGAGGCGTTGCGCGCGGCGTTGTTGGCGTTCAACACCTTCGACGAATGCGAGACTGTGCGGCACCGCCAACGCATGCGGGTCATCCTGCAAAGCGCAGAGCTGCAAGCCTATTCGATGACGATGTACGCCGGCTGGCGCGTGGTGATGGCCGGCTTCGTGGCCCGCCGGTTGGGCCTCGAAGCCACCGACCCACTGCCCCAGACCGTCGCCTGGACAATGCTAGGGGTCGCATTGAGCGCCTACGAGACCTGGCTAAGCGACGAATCCGTCACTTTGCCTGAAGCACTCGGAAACGCGTTCGACGTCGTTGGCGCCGGGCTGAACGGGCTAGATCCATGAATGCCAAGCCCGCGACCGAACACCTGCTGCACACCCTGCGGGCGCAGGGGCGGTTCTGTGGCGCCTCCGGCTCCCCGATGTACGACGAGCTGTTTGAGCTCGTCGCCAAGGACGTCGAAGCCGGCGGCGTCTTCGCAACGATTTTGTCCGGTCACGAAGATGATCCGTCGCGCCACGCGCTGCCGCTTCGACTGCTCGGTGGCCTGCACCGGTTGGTGCTCGACGGCCGGGCAGCCCAGTTGCGCCGCTGGTATCCCAGCACCGGCGGTACCTGGGACGCCGGGATCGCCTGGCCCGAGATCGTCCTGACCGCGGCCAACCATTCCGACTCGCTGCGTGCGGCTCTGGATCAACCACCGCAGACCAATGAGGTGGGCCGATCTGCCGCGCTGATCGGCGGGTTGTTGCGCATCAATCGCGGATCTGAGGTGCCGGTAAGGCTTTTCGAGATCGGATCGAGTGCCGGGCTGAATTTGCGGGCAGACCACTACCGGTACCGTTACGCCGACAGCCAGTGGGGACCGGTCGACTCACCGGTGACCATCGACGACGCGTGGCATGGCGCGCTGCCGCCGGAGGGTGCGGTGCGAATCGTCGAACGGCACGGCTACGACATCGCGCCCATCGACGTCACCGGCGCCGATGGCGAAATGACCGTGTTGAGCTACGTCTGGCCCGACCAGCGCACGCGGCTGGACCGGCTGCGCGGCGCCATCGCTGTCGCCCGGAAGGTTCCCGCGGGGCTGGATCGTCAGCGGGGCGCCGACGCGGTGGCGGGCCTGACTCTGGCCGACGGCGCGTTGACTGTGCTGTGGCATTCGATCACCTGGCAGTATCTGTCTGCCGACGAACGCAAGGAGATCCGCGACGGAGTCGGCGCACTGGGCGCCCAAGCCGACGCCCGGTCACCGTTCGCGCATCTCACACTCGAGCCGGCGCGCGATGGGCCGGGCGCTCCGCTCAGGTTCCTCGTGCGTGCTCGTAGCTGGCCGGGTGGCGAGCTGCAGATTCTGGGTGAATGCCACGCTCATGGCCCACCGGTGAACTGGGACTAAGCCGCTCGAACGTCGACTTGTCTTGGGAATGAGTGCGTTTCGTGCACAACAGTCCGTATTCGGCGCTGTAAATCAGCCCAGCATCTCGGAGATGGGAGTGGCGGCGGCGATCTTGGCGCGGACCTTCATGACCTTGCCGGGCATCCCGCCGCCCACCACGCCGACCACTACTCCGTCACGCTCGTAGTAGGCCAGAAACTTACGACCGTCGTCCTCGACCAGGTGCACGATGTCGGTGGCTTCCGGCTCACCCAGGCACTGGATCTTGACATCATATTGGTCGCTCCAGAAGTACGGGACAACCACGGCCGACGGCACGTCCTGCCCCAGCATCGCAGGCACCACAACCCGGGCCTGGTCGGCAACGTTGCTCCAATGTTCCACGCGCACTTGGTGTCCCGTCGGATCACGCCAGGAGGCGACATCGCCGAGCGCCCACACGTTCGGCGCGCTGGTGCGTCCGGCTTCGTCACAGATCACGCCGTTGTCGACCGCGACGCCGCTGCCCTCGAGCCACTCGGTGGCCGGTCGCGATCCGATGCCGACGACCACGAGGTCGGCCGTCAGCTCCGTGCCGTCGCTCAGCACCACCGAGTCGACATGGCCCTGGCCGCGTACCTCCGCCACGCTGACACCGGTGCGCACGTCTACGCCTTCGTCGCGATGCAACCGCGCCACCAGTCCACCGATCTGCTCACCGAGCACCAACGCCAGCGGCGTCGGCTGCGGCTCCACCAGCACAACGGCTACACCCAGGCTGCGCAGGCTGGCTGCCACCTCGCAGCCGATGAAGCCGGCGCCGATGACCACGGCGTGTTGTGCCTCGGATGCGTGCTGGCGTATCGCCATGCTCTCGTCGAATGACCGCAGTACCCGAATGCCCTCGAGATCCGGGAACGCCGGGATGCGCCGTGGCACCAGGCCGGTCGCAATGACGAGTTCGTCGTAGCCAAGCACCGTCCCGTCCGCGAGAGTCACCGTCTGCGCCGCGGTGTCGAGGTTGCTGGCCGCCGAACCCAGCCGCAGGATGATGTCCTTTTCGTCGTAGAACTCGCGCGGCTTGAGGGCGACGTCGTCAACCTCTTTGCGCAGCACCTCCTTGGACAGCGGCGGCCGATCGTAGGGCAGATGCGCCTCGTCGCTGACGATCGTGATACTTCCGGAGTACTCCGCCCGACGCAGTTGCTCGGCCGTCCGGGCGGCGGCAAGCCCGCCGCCGACGATCACAATTTTGCTGTCGCTGTGGCTGACGCCTCTGCTACTGGTCACGTGGAGTTCATACACGATCGCCAGTTAGTACTTCAAGGCGCCCTTGTCGACGTGAATCTGGGTGCCCGATAGTGTGCCCGCGCCGTCACCAGCGAGCCAGACCACCACATCGGCCACCTCATCGGGACTCATGAAGCCCTTGGGCTGCAGTGGCATTGGCGGGAAGCTGTGCAAGAAGCCGGGATGTCTGGCAAAGATCTGCGCCATCACCTCCGGCTCGACCATCGGGGTGTCGACCGAGTAGGGGTGGATGGAGTTGACCCGGATACCGTATTCGCCGAGCTCGATCGCCAGCGTGTTGGTCAGCGCGGTGAGCCCGTGCTTGCTGGCCGAGTAGTGGCCGTTGCCCGGCGTCGCCTTCAGGCCCGCCGAAGAACTGACGACCACGATCGAACCTCCGTTGCCGGCCTCGATCATCGCGGGTATCGCGGCACGCAGGGTGCGCCAGGTGCCGGTCAGGTTGACTCCGATCACCGTGTCCCACTGTTCATCGGTGAGCTCCCAGACCCGGCCCCAACCCAGCACTCCGGCGTTGGCCACCAGGATGTCGAGCCGGCCGAACTGCTCGACACCGTCGGCCACCAGTTGCCGCAACGCAACGTCGTCGCGGATATCGCCTTCGCGGGCCAGCACCTTGCGGCCCTCGGCTTCCACCAGGCGGACGGTCTCGCCGAGATCCTCTCGCGTGGCCGGTGCGTAGGTCAGGGTGTCCGACGCCGACGCACAGATATCGAGCGCGATGATGTCGGCGCCTTCCCGGGCGAGCCGCACCGCATGGGAGCGCCCCTGGGCACGGGCAGCGCCGGTGACGAATGCGACCCGTCCTTGCAGTGATCCAACCTGTCCAGCCACGCCACGCCCCTTTCGCCGAATGACAGGCTAACAGCGAAACTGAAACGTGTTCTAACTCGGCTGAGATTCTTGCCTAGCGTCAGATTTCGGCGATGATCTGGGCCCGTCGGCTGTCGCACTCCTGATCGCTCAGGACACCGCTGGCGCGCAGATTCTCGAGGTCTTGAAGCCGCTGGGCGATCGACTGTTGCGGTGGCGACGGACTGACCGGCGCCGACGGGCCCGCCGCTGCCGGTTGTGGCTGCTGTTGTGCGGCGGCCCTGCGCACCACCGCTTGGATCTGCTCCCGCAGCGCCAGGTTGGACCGGATGTCGACCATCCGGTTCAACGGAACGTTGTTGGCCTTGAGGATCTGCAGGATCTCCATCAGCGGGCCGGCCTGCCCACTCAGATCGTACGTCCTGTTGTCCTCGGCCACGGTGAACTGCGCGGGCACCAGCCCGTTGACTAAAGCGCTTCGCTCCCAGTCGATTTGGTATTCCTGAGTGGTCGGGTTCACCAACACGACGAGCTTGCGGGCGGTGAGGTTGCCCAGCCGGGTGACGTTGGCGAGTACTCGGTCCTGACGGTCAAACGGCAAAAACCCCGATCCGGAGATGTGCAGGTTCACTTTCACCAGGGGTACCTCGTTGATCCGGGTCCCCGTCTCGGCGAGTCCGGTGATTTGAGCGAGCGCCAGCACCCCGTGCTGCTCGAGCTCCGCCGACTTGACGGCCGACTTCGCTCCGTAGTTGGTCAACGCGAGCGCGATCAGTACGTCAGCTACGGTGATGACCAGGCCGACATAGAACATCCACGACACCAGGCTGCCCAGCCCCAGTGCGAAGTAGACGACCAAAAAGATCGGCCCGACCAGGCCGCCGCACAGCAAAACCAATAACTGTGTTTTCAGATAGCGCGCCAACACGTGTCTCTCCTCGCCTTGCTGGGAAGTTCGTGTCAGATTAGCGCCGTCGCGGGCGCCGTACGCGCAAACCACGTCCGGGCGTCACGTCGCCTCAGGTTGTACCGTTGGCGCCAGCCGTGCCGTAGCGCCTCGCGCTGGCGCCGCCGTTACCAGAGCGCGCCGTTCCCACCCTTTGCCGGCGTTGCCGATCAGTTCGCCGTTGCCGCCAGTTACTCCTCGGGAGAGCCCGCGGCTCCCGCCGTGGCCGGAGAATAAGGAGAATAAGCCGGCGTCGCCGGACGATAAGCTGCCGCCCCCGCTACCGACGCGCTGGCCGGTGCCGGTATCGCCGCCGGCAACCCGGCTGCCGGAGCGACTGCCGCCGGTTCCGCCTCCACTGCCGCCACCGGCGTGCCGGCCGGTGCCGGCGCCTCCGGCACCGCCGTTGCCGGCGAATAAGCCTGCGTTTCCGTCGGCGCCGCCGCTACCGAAAGGCGGTGCCGCCCAACGTATCCGCCAGGATCGCGGTCAGGCGTACCGGCCGATGCGTGCGCCGCCGAACCCGCCGGCGCCACCGCGTGCACCGCCGCTACCGGCGTACTGGCCGGTGCCAGCGCCGCCGGTACCGCCGACGCCGGCGCCGAACCACCCGCCAGCCCCGCCGCGGCCGTCGGCACCCCGGCGGCCACCGAACCCGCGGGCGCCGCGCTGCTGATCAGCGAGCTCCCCGTCGATAGCGCTTGACTCGGTGAACCGATCTGGCTCAGCACACCCTGCTGGATGGACTGCAGCGGCGAAGCATTAGCGGCCTCGGTGCTGGCATACTGCGTTGCGCCGCCACTCATGAGCTGCACAAACTGCTGATGGAACAACGACGCCTGGGCGCTGAGGGCCTGATACGCCGCCGCGTGCGCGTCGAACAAAGCGGCGATGCTCACCGACACCTCATCAGCACCCGCAGCCGGCACGCTTGAGATCGGGCCCAACGCCGCTGAGTTGGCCAAGCCGATGTTCGAACCGATATTCGCCAGGTCTGATGCCGCCGCCGCCAGATAATCGGGCGACGCGTTCACGAACGACATCCAAACCTCCCGGCCAGACCACGAGGATCCAATAATCGCCCGGTCGCCAACCACAGACTGGACACAACGATTCTACCGGACTTCCGCTGGCCGTTTCGGCAGCTTTTGTGGACCAGGAACGCACAAAGCCCGAACTGCCGAAATCGGCAATCCGGGCCTTGTAGTGTGCTGAATCCGGTAGACCTACTTCACGATCTTGACGACCCGACCGGCGCCGACCGTGCGGCCACCTTCGCGGATCGCGAACCGCAGACCCTCGTCCATGGCGACGGGCTGGATCAACTTCACATTGATGTTGGTGTTGTCACCGGGCATCACCATCTCGGTGCCCTCCGGCAGCGTCACCACACCGGTCACGTCGGTGGTACGGAAGTAGAACTGCGGACGGTAGTTGTTGAAGAACGGCGTGTGCCGGCCGCCCTCGTCCTTGGACAGGATGTAGACCTGGCCTTCGAACTCGGTGTGCGGCGTGGTGGTGCCGGGCTTGACGACAACCTGGCCGCGCTCGACGTCCTCGCGCTTGATACCACGCAGCAACAGCCCGACGTTGTCACCGGCCTGCCCCTGGTCGAGCAGCTTGCGAAACATTTCCACACCGGTGACGGTCGTTTTGGTGCTGGTCGGCTTGATGCCGACGATCTCGACTTCCTCGTTGACGTTGATCACACCGCGCTCGACGCGGCCGGTGACCACGGTGCCACGGCCGGTGATGGTGAAGACGTCCTCGACGGGCATCAGGAACGGCTTCTGGGTGTCGCGGACCGGATCCGGAATCGACTCGTCGACCGCATTCATCAGCTCCTCGACGGACTCGACCCACTTCGCGTCGCCTTCAAGCGCCTTCAGCGCCGAGACCCGCACGACCGGGGCGTCCTCGTCGAACTCCTGAGCGGCCAACAACTCGCGGACCTCCAGCTCGACGAGTTCAAGCAGCTCCTCGTCATCCACGGCGTCGGCCTTGTTCAGCGCGACCAGGATGTAGGGCACCCCGACCTGACGAGCCAGCAGCACGTGCTCCCGGGTCTGCGGCATCGGGCCGTCAGTCGCGGCCACCACCAGGATCGCGCCGTCCATCTGGGCCGCGCCGGTGATCATGTTCTTGATGTAGTCGGCGTGACCCGGGGCATCGACGTGAGCGTAGTGACGCTTGTCGGTCTGGTACTCCACGTGGGAGATGTTGATGGTGATACCGCGCTGACGCTCCTCGGGCGCGTTGTCGATCTGATCGAAGGCGCGCGACTCGTTCAGGTCCGGGAATTTGTCATGCAGGACTTTGGTAATTGCCGCGGTCAGTGTCGTCTTGCCGTGGTCAACGTGACCGATGGTCCCGATGTTGACGTGCGGCTTCGTCCGCTCGAACTTCGCCTTCGCCACTTCAATGTCCTCCTGGACTTGTTGGTGCTTATTAAAAGCAGTGTTGATGTTTCTAGTTATGCCGCGGTAGTAACCGAGACAGGCTACTCCCTGTCGTCCTGATGATCACCGCTCGGCTCCCGACTCGTAAGCATGCGCTTACTCGCCCGTCGCCTTCGCGCCGGCCATGGCTCGGCTCCCGACTCGCAAGCATGCGCTTACTCGCCCGTCGCCTTCGCGATGATCTCCTTCGACACGTTCGCCGGCACTTCGGCGTACGAGTCGAACACCATGGAGTAGTTCGCCCGGCCTTGAGTCTTGGAACGCAGGTCCCCGACGTAGCCGAACATCTCCGACAGCGGCACGTGCGCCCTGACTACTCGCGCACCGCTACGCTCCTCCATGGCCTGGATCTGGCCACGGCGGGAGTTCAGGTCGCCGATCACGTCGCCCATGTAGTCCTCCGGCGTAGTGACCTCGACAGCCATGATCGGTTCCAGGATCACCGGCTGCGCTTGCGCCGCCGCCTTTTTCAGCACCTGTGAACCGGCGATCTTGAACGCCATTTCCGACGAGTCGACCTCGTGGAAGGACCCGTCAAGCAGGGTGACCTTCACGTTCACCAGCGGATAGCCGGCCAGCACGCCGTACTGCATGGCGTCCTGCGCACCGGCGTCCACCGAGGGGATGTATTCGCGCGGGATGCGCCCACCGGTGACCTTGTTCTCGAACTCGTAGGTCGCGCCGTCTTCGCCGCTGAACGGCTCGAGGCTGATCAGTACCTTCGCGAACTGGCCGGAACCACCGGTCTGCTTCTTGTGGGTGTACTCGACCTTTTCCACTTTCCGCTTGATGGTCTCCTTGTAGGCGACCTGCGGCTTGCCGACATTGGCCTCGACCTTGAACTCGCGGCGCATGCGGTCCACCAGAATGTCCAGGTGTAGCTCGCCCATGCCACCGATCACGGTCTGGCCGGTCTCGACGTCCTGGTGCACCTTGAAGGTCGGATCCTCCTCGGCGAGCTTCTGGATCGACAGGCTCAGCTTCTCCTGGTCGCTCTTGGTCTTCGGCTCGATGGCCACCTCGATCACCGGATCGGGGAAGCTCATCGACTCCAGCACGACCTGGTTGTTCGGGTCGCTCAAGGTGTCACCCGTGGTGGTGTCCTTCAGCCCGATCACCGCGTAGATGTGACCGGCACTGGCCGTGTCCACTGGGTTCTCTTTGTTGGAGTGCATCTGGAACAGCTTGCCCAGCCGCTCCTTCTTGCCCTTGGTCGCGTTGATGACCTGCGAGCCGGAATCGACTTTGCCGGAGTACACCCGGACGTAGGTCAGCTTGCCGAAAAACGGGTGCGTGGCGACCTTGAACGCCAGCGCTGAGAACGGCTCGTCGGTGGTCGCGTGCCGCACGATCTCGTCATCCTCTTTGCCGGGCGCGTGCCCGACCGCGGGCGGGACGTCCAGCGGCGACGGCAGGTAGTCGACGACGGCGTCGAGCATGGGCTGCACGCCCTTGTTCTTGAATGCGCTGCCGCACAGCACCGGGTACGCCTGAGAGGTGATCGTCAGATTGCGCAGAGCGCCCTTGATCTCTTCGACGGTGAGTTCCTCACCACCGAAGTACTTCTCCAGCAGTGCCTCGTCGGTCTCGGCGACGGCCTCGAGCAGCTTGGTGCGATACTCCGCGGCCTTGTCGGCCAGATCGGCGGGGATCTCGATGGTGTCGTAGGTCTCGCCCAGCTTGGTCTCGCCACGCCACACCTTGGCGTTCATTTCGACCAGGTCGACGATGCCCTCGAACTCGCTCTCCGAGCCGATGGGCAACTGGATCGGGATCACGTTGGCGCCGAGGCGTTGTTCCATGGTCTTCACCGAGAAGTAGAAGTCGGCGCCGATCTTGTCCATCTTGTTGACGAAGCAGATCCGCGGGACGTCGTACTTGTCGGC
>JBEKNM010000056.1:0-13744 GCA_049522835.1 Mycobacterium sp. | reverse complement strand
CGCCGGAGACCGGGTCGAGGCCGGCCAGGTCATCGCCGACGGTCCTTGCACCGAGAACGGCGAGATGGCGTTGGGCAAGAACCTGCTGGTGGCGATCATGCCGTGGGAAGGCCACAACTACGAAGACGCCATCATCCTCTCCAACCGCCTGGTCGAAGAGGACGTGCTCACCTCGATCCACATCGAGGAGCATGAGATCGATGCCCGCGACACCAAGCTGGGCGCCGAGGAGATCACCCGGGACATCCCGAACGTCTCCGACGAGGTGCTCGCCGACCTGGACGAACGCGGCATTGTGCGCATCGGCGCCGAGGTTCGTGACGGCGACGTCCTGGTCGGCAAGGTCACCCCGAAGGGGGAGACGGAGCTGACGCCGGAAGAACGGCTGCTGCGTGCGATCTTCGGTGAGAAGGCCCGCGAGGTCCGTGACACCTCGCTGAAGGTGCCGCACGGCGAATCCGGCAAGGTGATCGGCATTCGGGTGTTCTCCCGCGAGGACGACGACGAACTGCCGGCCGGTGTCAACGAACTGGTCCGCGTCTACGTGGCCCAGAAGCGCAAGATCTCCGACGGCGACAAGCTGGCCGGCCGGCACGGCAACAAGGGCGTCATCGGCAAGATCCTGGCGGCCGAGGACATGCCGTTCCTCCCGGACGGCACTCCCGTGGACATCATCTTGAACACCCACGGTGTGCCGCGACGGATGAACATCGGCCAGATCCTGGAAACTCACCTGGGCTGGGTGGCCAAGTCCGGCTGGAAGATCGACGTGGCCGGCGGGACGCCGGACTGGGCGGCCAACCTGCCGGAAGACCTGCTGCATGCAGAGGCGGACGCCATCGTGTCGACGCCGGTGTTCGACGGTGCCAAGGAAGAGGAGCTGCAGGGTCTGCTTTCCTGCACGCTGCCCAACCGTGACGGTGACGTGATGGTGAATAGCGACGGCAAGGCGGTGCTGTTCGACGGCCGTAGTGGCGAGCCGTTCCCGTATCCGGTGACCGTTGGCTACATGTACATCATGAAGCTGCATCACCTGGTGGACGACAAGATCCACGCCCGCTCCACCGGCCCCTACTCGATGATCACGCAGCAGCCGCTGGGTGGTAAGGCGCAGTTCGGTGGCCAGCGGTTCGGGGAGATGGAGTGCTGGGCCATGCAGGCCTACGGCGCCGCATACACCCTGCAGGAGCTGTTGACCATCAAGTCCGACGACACCGTCGGCCGGGTCAAGGTTTACGAGGCGATCGTCAAGGGCGAGAACATCCCGGAGCCGGGTATCCCCGAGTCGTTCAAGGTGCTGCTCAAGGAGCTGCAGTCGCTGTGCCTCAACGTTGAGGTGCTGTCGTCGGATGGCGCGGCGATCGAGCTGCGCGAAGGCGAGGACGAAGACCTTGAGCGGGCCGCGGCGAACCTGGGAATCAACTTGTCTCGCAACGAATCCGCGTCTGTTGAGGACTTGGCCTAGCGACTAGCGTTTGCGCGAGTCGCCATTGAACACAGTGTTACTACACCCGCAAGGGGAAAGGAAGTTACGTGCTCGACGTCAACTTCTTCGATGAACTCCGCATTGGCCTGGCTACTGCGGAGGACATCAGGCAATGGTCTTACGGCGAGGTCAAGAAGCCGGAGACGATCAACTACCGCACGCTGAAGCCCGAGAAGGACGGCCTGTTCTGCGAGAAGATCTTCGGACCGACTCGCGACTGGGAGTGCTACTGCGGCAAGTACAAGCGCGTGCGCTTCAAGGGCATCATCTGTGAACGATGTGGCGTCGAGGTGACTCGTGCCAAGGTCCGTCGCGAGCGGATGGGGCACATCGAGCTCGCGGCACCGGTCACGCACATCTGGTACTTCAAGGGTGTGCCGAGTCGGCTTGGCTACCTGCTGGATCTGGCCCCCAAGGATCTCGAGAAGATCATCTACTTCGCCGCGTATGTGATTACCGCGGTCGACGACGAGATGCGGCACAACGAGCTTTCGACGCTCGAGGCCGAAATGGTGGTGGAGCGCAAAGGTGTTGAGGATCAGCGCGACGCCGAACTGGAGGCCCGTGCGCAGAAGCTGGAGGCCGACCTGGCCGAGCTGGAGGCCGAAGGCGCGAAAGCCGACGCCCGGCGCAAAGTTCGGGACGGCGGCGAGCGGGAGATGCGTCAGCTCCGCGACCGCGCCCAGCGTGAGCTGGACCGGCTGGAGGACATCTGGAGCACCTTCACCAAGCTGGCTCCCAAGCAGCTGATCGTCGACGAGAACCTCTACCGCGAAATCGTCGACCGCTACGGCGAGTACTTCACCGGCGCCATGGGTGCGGAGTCGATTCAGAAGCTGATCGAGAACTTCGACATCGACGCCGAGGCCGAGATACTGCGTGACGTCATCCGAAACGGCAAGGGGCAGAAGAAGCTTCGTGCGCTGAAGCGACTGAAGGTGGTCGCTGCTTTCCAGCAGTCGGGCAACTCGCCGATGGGCATGGTGCTGGACGCCGTCCCGGTTATCCCACCGGAGCTGCGGCCGATGGTGCAGCTCGACGGTGGCCGGTTCGCCACCAGCGACCTCAACGACCTCTACCGCCGGGTGATCAACCGCAACAACCGGCTCAAGAGGCTCATCGATCTGGGCGCTCCCGAGATCATCGTCAACAACGAGAAGCGGATGCTGCAAGAGTCCGTGGACGCGCTGTTCGACAACGGTCGTCGGGGCCGGCCCGTTACCGGGCCGGGCAACCGTCCGCTCAAGTCGCTGTCGGATCTGCTCAAGGGCAAGCAGGGCCGGTTCCGCCAGAACCTGCTGGGTAAGCGCGTCGACTACTCGGGGCGTTCGGTCATCGTGGTCGGCCCGCAGCTCAAGCTGCACCAGTGCGGTCTGCCCAAGCTGATGGCGCTCGAGCTGTTCAAGCCTTTCGTGATGAAGCGGCTCGTCGACCTCAACCACGCGCAAAACATCAAGAGCGCCAAGCGAATGGTGGAGCGTCAGCGTCCTCAGGTGTGGGATGTGCTCGAAGAGGTCATCGCCGAGCACCCGGTGCTGCTGAACCGCGCACCTACCCTGCACCGGTTGGGCATTCAGGCTTTCGAGCCAATGCTGGTGGAAGGTAAGGCTATTCAGCTGCACCCGTTGGTGTGTGAGGCGTTCAACGCCGACTTCGACGGTGACCAGATGGCGGTGCACCTGCCGCTGAGTGCTGAGGCGCAGGCTGAGGCCCGCATTCTGATGCTGTCGTCCAACAACATCCTGTCGCCCGCGTCCGGCCGCCCACTGGCTATGCCGCGATTGGACATGGTGACCGGGCTGTACTTCCTGACCACCGAGGTCGACGACGACACCGGCGAATACCGGCCGGCTGCCGAGGATCGTCCGGAGACGGGCGTGTACTCCTCGCCGGCCGAAGCGATCATGGCGGCTGACCGCGGTGTGCTCTCGGTACGGGCCAAGATCAAGGTGCGGCTGACCCAGCTGCGTCCACCCGCCGAGATCGAGAGCGAGCGGTTCGGCGAGAACGGTTGGCAGCCGGGCGATTCGTGGATGGCCGAGACGACGCTGGGCCGGGTGTTGTTCAACGAGCTGCTGCCGCTGGGCTATCCATTCGTCAACAAGCAGATGCACAAGAAGGTGCAGGCTGCGATCATCAACGATCTGGCTGAGCGCTACCCGATGATCGTGGTCGCACAGACCGTCGACAAGCTCAAGGACACCGGCTTCTACTGGGCGACCCGAAGCGGCGTCACTGTCTCGATGGCTGACGTGTTGGTTCCGCCGCGAAAGAAGGAGATCCTCGACTTCTACGAAGATCGAGCCGACAAGGTCGAAAAGCAGTTCCAGCGTGGCGCTTTGAACCACGACGAGCGCAACGAGGCACTCGTGGAGATCTGGAAGGAAGCCACCGACGAGGTTGGTAAGGCGCTGCGGGAGCACTACCCCAGCGACAACCCGATCATCACGATCGTCGATTCGGGTGCGACCGGTAACTTCACCCAGACCCGAACACTGGCTGGCATGAAGGGTCTGGTGACCAACCCCAAGGGTGAGTTCATCCCGCGGCCGGTCAAGTCGTCGTTCCGCGAAGGCCTGACCGTGCTGGAGTACTTCATCAACACCCACGGCGCTCGAAAGGGTCTGGCGGACACCGCATTGCGCACCGCTGACTCGGGGTACCTAACCCGTCGTCTGGTGGACGTGTCGCAGGACGTCATCGTCCGCGAGCACGACTGCCAGACCGAGCGTGGCATCATCGTCGAGCTGGCCGAACGCCAGCCTGACGGCACGCTGATCCGCGACCCGTACATCGAGACATCGGCGTACGCGCGGACTCTGGGCGCCGACGCGGTCGACGAGGCCGGCAACGTCGTCGTCGCGCGTGGTGAAGACCTCGGTGACCCGTCGATCGACGCCTTACTGGCTGCGGGCATCACGCAGATCAAGGTGCGCTCAGTGCTCACATGCACCACCGGCACCGGTGTCTGCGCGACCTGCTACGGCCGCTCCATGGCCACCGGCAAGCTGGTCGACATCGGCGAAGCAGTAGGTATCGTTGCGGCCCAGTCCATCGGTGAGCCCGGCACGCAGCTGACCATGCGGACCTTCCACCAGGGTGGCGTCGGTGAGGACATCACCGGCGGTCTGCCACGTGTGCAGGAGCTGTTCGAGGCCCGGGTGCCGCGTGGCAAGGCGCCGATCGCCGACGTCACCGGGCGGGTTCGTCTCGAAGAGGGCGAGCGCTTCTACAAGATCACCGTCGTTCCCGACGACGGGGGCGAGGAAGTGGTCTACGACAAGCTCTCCAAGCGGCAACGGCTGCGGGTGTTCAAGCACGACGACGGTTCCGAGCGGGTGCTCTCCGACGGTGACCACGTCGAGGTGGGCCAGCAGCTGATGGAAGGCTCCGCCGACCCGCACGAGGTGCTGCGGGTGCAAGGCCCCCGCCAGGTGCAGATCCACCTGGTCCGGGAGACCCAGGAGGTCTACCGCGCTCAGGGCGTGTCGATCCACGACAAGCACATCGAGGTGATCGTCCGGCAGATGCTGCGCCGGGTGACCATCATCGATTCGGGCTCAACGGAGTTCTTGCCCGGCTCGCTGATCGACCGTGCCGAGTTCGAGGCGGCGAACCGCCGGGTGGTGGCCGAGGGCGGCGAACCCGCAGCCGGCCGTCCGGTGCTGATGGGTATCACGAAGGCGTCGCTGGCCACCGACTCGTGGCTGTCGGCGGCGTCGTTCCAGGAGACCACGCGAGTGCTGACCGATGCGGCGATCAACTGCCGCAGCGACAAGCTGCAAGGTCTGAAGGAGAACGTGATCATCGGCAAGCTGATCCCGGCCGGTACCGGGATCAACCGCTACCGCAACATCCAGGTGCAGCCCACCGAGGAGGCCCGCGCCGCGGCGTACACGATCCCGTCCTACGAGGATCAGTACTACAGCCCGGACTTCGGCCAAGCCACCGGTGCTGCAGTTCCGCTGGACGACTACGGCTACTCGGATTATCGGTAAGACTACCGCTAGTCAGTCAGGAAATGAGCCCTCGCCTCGTGCGGGGGCTCATTTCTATGCCGAGCAGACGCAGAGTCGCACGCTGTGGGCTCCCGCAGTGTGATTCTCCGTCTGCTCGCCGCACTAAACTCGACCACGTGCTCATCGGTTCGCATGTCAGCCCACAGGATCCACTGGCCGCAGCGGAGGCCGAGGGCGCTGACGTAGTGCAGATTTTCCTCGGCAACCCGCAGAGCTGGAAGGCGCCTAAGCCACGCGAGGACGCCGCTGTGCTCAAAGCCGCCGCCCTGCCCATTTACGTCCACTCGCCCTACCTGATCAACGTCGCGTCGGCGAACAATCGGGTGCGGATTCCGTCGCGCAAGATCCTGCAGCAGACGTGTGATGCGGCGGCCGACATCGGCGCTGCCGCGGTGATCGTGCACGGGGGCCACGTCGCCGACGACAACGACCTCGGCGAGGGTTTCCAGCGCTGGCGCAAAGCGCTCGACCAACTGGAGACCCAGGTTCCGGTGTACCTAGAGAACACGGCGGGCGGCGATCACGCGATGGCCCGCCACTTCGATACCATCGCCCGGCTCTGGGATGTCATCGGCGACGCCGGAATTGGCTTCTGTCTGGACACCTGCCACGCATGGGCGGCAGGAGAGGCGCTGGTCCATGCCGTAGATCGCATCAAGGCCATCACCGGCCGGATCGACCTGGTGCACTGCAACGATTCGAAGGACGAAGCGGGCTCGGGTCGCGACCGTCACGCCAACCTCGGCAGCGGACAGATCGATACCGAGTTGCTGGTAGCGGCAGTCAAAGCCGCGGACGCGCCGGTTATCTGCGAAACCGCCGACCAGGGCCGTAAAGACGACATCGCGTTCCTTCGAGAAAAGACCAGCGGCTGACGTCAGAACCGTGTGCCGGGCCTACCGTCGACACCATTCTGGGTCGAGTCGCCCCGCATCAACATGGGTGTTACACGTCTTGTGCGATTGTCGGAAAACTGTAATATTGGTGGCATGTCAGATACCCATGTCGTCACCAACCAGGTCCCCGATCTGCAGGACTACAACCCCGCGACGTCTCCGGTACTCGTCGAGGCCCTGATCCGCGAGGGCGGGCAATGGGGCCTGGATGAGGTGAACGAAGTTGGGGCGATTTCGGCCAGCCGCGAGGCCTGGCGGTGGGGTGAGCTCGCCGACCGCAACCGGCCCATCCTGCATACCCACGACCGGTACGGGCACCGGGTGGACGAGGTGGAGTACGACCCGGCCTACCACGAGCTGATGCGCACGGCGATCGCCCACGGCATGCACGCCGCGCCGTGGGCCGACGAGCGGCCGGGCGCGCACGTGGTGCGGGCCGCCAAGACCTCGGCATGGACGGTCGAGCCGGGCCACGTCTGCCCGATCTCGATGACATACGCCGTCGTGCCGGCGCTGCGGTTCAATCCTGAGTTGGCAGCCGTCTATGAGCCATTGCTGACCAGTCGCGAGTACGACCCGGAACTCAAGCTGGCCACCACCAAAGCCGGTATCACCGCGGGCATGTCGATGACGGAGAAGCAGGGCGGATCCGATGTGCGCGCAGGCACCACCCAGGCGACCCGGAACGCCGACGGCACTTACAGCCTGACCGGTCACAAGTGGTTCACTTCGGCGCCGATGTGTGACATCTTCCTAGTGCTCGCGCAGGCGCCGGGCGGGCTTTCGTGCTTCTTGCTGCCGCGGCTGCTCCCAGACGGCACCCGCAACCGGATGTTCCTGCAACGGCTCAAGGACAAGCTCGGCAACCACGCCAACGCCTCGAGCGAGGTCGAATACGACGGGGCCACCGCGTGGTTGGTGGGTGAGGAGGGCCGGGGTGTCCCAACGATCATCGAGATGGTCAACCTCACCAGGCTGGACTGCGCCCTGGGCAGCGCGACCAGCATGCGCACCGGCCTGATCCGTGCCATCCACCACGCCCAGCACCGAAAGGCGTTCGGCGCCTATATGATTGACCAACCGCTCATGCGCAATGTACTGGCGGACCTGGCGGTAGAGGCAGAGGCCGCCACGATGGTCGCCATGCGGATGGCCGGTGCCACCGACAGCGCGGTGCGCGGAGACCAAACAGCGGCACTGCTGCGCCGCATTGGCCTGGCGGCCAGCAAGTACTGGGTTTGCAAGCGCGCCACCCCGCATGCCGCCGAAGCGCTGGAATGCCTGGGCGGCAACGGCTATGTGGAGGAATCCGGGATGCCGCGGCTGTACCGCGAGGCACCGTTGATGGGCATCTGGGAGGGTTCGGGCAATGTCAGTGCGCTGGATACGTTGCGCGCCATGGCAACTCGTCCCGAGTGCGTCGAGGTGCTGTTCGCCGAGCTGGGCGAGAGCGCGGGTCACGATCCCCGGCTGGACAGCCACGTCGAGAAGCTGGGTCCGCAGCTGGCCGACCTTGACACCATCCAGTACCGCGCCCGCAAGGTCGCCGAGGACATCTGCCTGGCGCTGCAGGGATCGCTGCTGGTTCGCTACGGCCATCCCGCCGTCGCCGAGGCGTTTCTCGCCACCCGGCTCGGTGGCCAGTGGGGCGGGGCGTTCGGCACCATGCCGGCCGGGCTGGATCTCGCACCCATTCTCGAGCGAGCCTTAGTAAAAGGCTGAGCAAAGGGCTGAGTACAAACGATGACTCACGCGATCAGGCCAGTCGACTTCGACAACCTGAAAACGATGACCTATGAGGTCACCGACCGGGTTGCGCGGATCACCTTCAACCGGCCGGAGAAGGGCAACGCGATCGTAGCGGACACTCCGCTGGAGCTCTCGGCCTTGGTGGAGCGAGCCGACCTTGACCCTGATGTGCACGTCATTCTGGTGTCCGGTCGCGGCGAGGGCTTCTGCGCGGGCTTCGATCTGTCTGCCTACGCCGACCGCACCGGCTCGGTCGGCGACGCGGGCCTTAAAGGCGCCTACCAGGGCACGGTGCTGGACGGTAAGACTCAGGGGATCAACCACCTGCCCAATCAGCCGTGGGACCCGGTGATCGACTACCAGATGATGAGCCGGTTCGTGCGCGGGTTCTCCAGCCTGATGCACGCCGACAAGCCGACAGTGGTCAAGATCCACGGTTACTGCGTGGCCGGCGGTACCGACATCGCGCTACACGCCGACCAGGTGATCGCTGCCGCCGATGCCAAAATCGGCTACCCGCCGACGCGGGTGTGGGGCGTTCCGGCGGCAGGTTTGTGGGCGCATCGGCTTGGCGACCAACGTGCCAAGCGCCTGCTGTTCACTGGCGATAGCATCACCGGCGCGCAAGCCGCCGAATGGGGCCTTGCCGTCGAGGCTCCGGACCCGAAAGACCTCGATGAGCGCACCGAGCGACTGGTACAGCGGATCGCGGCGGTGCCGGTCAATCAGCTGATCATGGTCAAGCTCGCGCTCAATTCCGCTCTGCTGCAACAGGGTGTGGCCACCAGCAGGATGGTCAGCACCGTGTTCGACGGTGTTGCCCGGCACACGCCCGAGGGGCACGCCTTTGTCGCGGACTCGGTTGAGCACGGCTTCCGCGAGGCGGTACGGCATCGTGACGAGCCGTTCGGCGACTACGGCCGCCGGGCTTCTCCGGTCTAGAACAGGTGTAAACGATGCCGAACATGACGGCCCGGTCAGTAGTGCTCAGCGTGCTGCTCGGCCTCCATCCGGCGTGGGCCAGCGCCAGCGAATTGATCAGGCTGACAGCTGACTTCGGCATTAAGGAGACGACGTTGCGGGTCGCGCTGACCCGTATGGTCGGCGCCGGCGATCTGATCCGATCCGCCGACGGCTACCGGCTCTCGGATCGGTTGCTGGCCCGCCAGCGGCGCCAGGACGAAGCCATGCGCCCGCGGGTACGAGCCTCGGGCAAAGACTGGATCATGCTGATCGTCACCAGCGTTGGCACTGATGCCCGCACCCGGGCGACACTGCGAAACACCATGCACGACCTGCGCTTCGGTGAACTACGCGAAGGGGTGTGGATGCGGCCAGACAACCTCGATCTGGATCTGGATCCCGATGTCCGCGACCGGGTACGGGTACTGAAAGCACGCGACAACGCTTCTGCTGAGCTGGCCGGCCAGCTGTGGGACCTGCCTTCGTGGGCAGAAACCGGCCACCGGCTTCTCAATGAGATGGCTGAGGCCTGTGACGTTCCAGGTCGGTTTGTGGTGGCCGCGGCGATGGTGCGCCACTTGCTCACCGACCCGATGCTGCCCGCCGAACTGCTGCCCGCTGATTGGCCTGGGGCCCCGCTGCGCGCCGCCTACCACGACTTCGCCACTGAACTGACGGAGCGACGCGACACAACCCAACTCCTGGAGGCGACATGAGCGGTCCGGTGCGTGTAGAGCGCAAAGGCCCAGTGACCACGGTGATCATCGACCGGCGCGCGGCGCGCAACGCCGTCAACGGCCCGACAGCGGCCGCACTGTATGTGGCGTTCGATGAATTCGACCGCGACGACACCGCGTCAGTGGCCGTGCTGTGGGGTGACGGCGGAACCTTCTGCGCCGGAGCCGATTTGAAGGCTTTCGGCACGCCCGAGGCCAATGCCGTGCACCGCACGGGCCCCGGGCCGATGGGGCCGACGCGAATGGTGCTGTCCAAACCTGTGATCGCCGCGGTCAGCGGCTACGCCGTTGCCGGTGGTCTGGAGTTGGCCATCTGGTGTGATCTGCGGGTGGCCGAGGAAGACGCTGTGTTCGGGGTGTTCTGCCGGCGGTGGGGGGTGCCGCTCATCGATGGCGGCACCGTGCGGTTGCCTCGGCTGATCGGGCAAAGCCGCGCGATGGACATGATTCTCACCGGCCGCGCGGTGGCGGCCGATGAAGCATTGGCGATCGGGTTGGCCAATCGAGTCGTGCCCAAAGGCCAGGCCCGAAAGGCGGCCGAGGAACTGGCCGCTCAACTGGCCGCACTGCCGCAGCAGTGCATGCGATCAGATCGACGGTCGGCGCTGCACCAGTGGGGATTGTCGGAATCCGATGCGCTCAATGTCGAGTTCGCCAGTATGCACCGCGTCGCCGCTGAGGCCAGGGACGGTGCCGGACGGTTCGCCGCAGGTGCCGGCCGCCATGGCGCCCAGGCGGGTTAGCCGGTCAGCTGCCCTTGTTGATGGTGTTTCCCGAGCCGATGTTGTCAACTTTCGGGTCACCGTCTTTGTAGGTAATCGTATTGTCGAGTCCCAACACCGTGATCCGGTCGTCGACCTTGTCGAAGTTGATCTTGTTGTTCGCGCCGCTGACGGACACCGTCTTGCAGCTGCCGGTGACGGTCAGCGTGTTGTTCGAGCCGGCCACGTTCAGCGATTTGCCGTTTGCGCAGTCAATCGTGGCAGTGGTCGCGACCGACCCGTAGTTCAGCGTGTTCCCGATTTCGACTGACGCGGTTGTGGACCCGCTGGTCGATGTCGTCGGCGCGGCCGCGCCGCTTGTCGTTGTCGCAGCGGTGGTGGAGGTTGACGAACCTGCAGGGGGGTTCGCCGTTGAACTGCAGCCGGCGGCCAGCCCGATAGCTACCGGCATGAGGGTCAGCGCCACGGCGAGGGCGGCCGGTCTGGACGAGCGGTCAGTGATGTGGGCGCGCATGGGTCCTCGATTTCGCTTGGTCAGGCGTGGCGTTGGTGGTCAGTGCAGTTGAAATCGCGCTGCTTCAGCCGGGTACCTGCTGCAGCCGGTTGGTCATGCCCAGTTCGCGGCCGCGGTCCCAGATGAACGGCGCACCGTTGTGATAGAACACCGTCTGGTCCCAGCCGTACACGGTGATGTCGTGCGTGACCCCGTCGGCGACAACGGTGTTGGACGAGCCCATCATCGTCACTGCCCAGCAGTTCCCCTTCGCGTTGACGCTGTTTCTCGTGCCATCGACGATCAGGGTCGCATCGTTGCAGTCCAGCGTCCGCTCGATACCCTCCCCTACGACGTGAGTGTCGCCGTTCTTGGCGTCCGCGGTCGGTGGTGGGGCGGCTGCCGCGGCTGCGATGGTGGTGAGACATGTTGCAAGTGACCCGGCGACGGTTGTCCAATTCACTGCGGGCCCCCCTCATGACGGGTGAATCTGCTCGACTGAGCCTTGAAGAAGACTACGTGCATCCACCTGCTCGACGGCAGACTTATTCGGCAATTACTTGGGGGCTAGGACACCGCGTATGACGCACGTCTTTTGCGCCCCTGTCAACTAGAGTCATTAGTTCACCCTGAAGTCCACCGAAGGGCGATTGCCATGACAGCTCAGCCGGAACCGCCGTCAGCGGGTGGGCGCCAGCGTGCCGGGAAATCCGGGGCGCGTCCGGCCAAGCTGAGCCGCGGCGGCATCGTCGATGGCGCGCTGACTTTTCTGGACCGGGAGGGCTGGGATTCGCTGACCATCAACGCGCTGGCGACACAGCTCGGGACCAAGGGACCGTCGCTGTACAACCACGTCGACAGCCTGGAAGACCTGCGCCGAGCGGTGCGGATTCGGGTCATCGACGACATCATCAACATGCTCAACAGGGTCGGTGAGGGTCGCGCCCGTGACGACGCGGTGCTGGTCATGGCCGGTGCCTACCGCAGCTATGCCCATCATCACCCCGGCCGGTACTCGGCGTTCACCCGGATGCCGCTGGGCGGCGATGACCCCGAGTACACCGCTGCGACCAGGGGTGCGGCGGCACCGGTGATCGCGGTGTTGTCTTCATACGGCCTTGACGGCGACGAGGCCTTCTACGCGGCGCTGGAGTTCTGGTCGGCAATGCACGGATTTGTGTTGTTGGAAATGACCGGCGTGATGGACGAGATCGACACCGACGTGGTGTTCTCCGACATGGTGCTGCGGCTGGCGGTGGGCTTGGAGAAGCGCACCGCACACGGCGGTGCCAACTGACTTTGAGGCCGCTCTGAGCCACTTTGACCTGCCAGACCGTCGACAGGTATCGTGGTAGCTCGTGCCTGGCGGCTTACGGCGCCTGACGTGAGGTAATGGATGCCGGGCTAATTCGCATGTCCCCGACGCGACGGAGAAATCCGGCGCTGCGCGCATGCGACACACCCGGCCGCGGGGTCTTGCGGCGGGGCGTAATTGCAGTACAGAGACTTGCATTGCTTAGCCAGAAGGTAAACAGCAACACAGAAAGCCGGTAGATGCCAACCATCCAGCAGCTGGTCCGCAAGGGTCGTCGGGACAAGATCGCCAAGGTCAAGACCGCGGCTCTGAAGGGCAGCCCACAGCGTCGTGGCGTATGCACGCGCGTGTACACCACCACTCCGAAGAAGCCGAACTCGGCGCTTCGGAAGGTTGCGCGTGTGAAGCTGACGAGTCAGGTCGAGGTCACTGCCTACATTCCCGGCGAAGGCCACAATCTGCAGGAGCACTCGATGGTTC
Organism: Mycobacterium sp.; assembly: GCA_049522835.1. Taxonomy (GTDB): domain Bacteria; phylum Actinomycetota; class Actinomycetes; order Mycobacteriales; family Mycobacteriaceae; genus Mycobacterium. The sequence continues at coordinate 884 of JBEKNM010000056.1, read as the reverse complement.
TGGTGCGTGGTGGCCGAGTCAAGGACCTGCCCGGTGTGCGGTACAAGATCATCCGCGGTTCGCTTGACACCCAGGGAGTCAAGAACCGCAAGCAGGCTCGCAGCCGTTACGGCGCCAAGAAGGAGAAGAGCTAATGCCGCGCAAGGGGCCCGCGCCGAAGCGTCCGTTGGTCAACGACCCGGTCTACGGATCGCAGCTGGTCACCCAATTGGTGAACAAGGTTTTGATGCAGGGGAAGAAATCCCTGGCCGAGCGCATTGTATATGCTGCGCTCGAACAAGCCCGGGACAAGACCGGCACCGATCCGGTGATCACTCTCAAGCGGGCATTGGACAACGTCAAGCCGGCCCTGGAGGTGCGTAGCCGCCGCGTCGGTGGTGCGACCTATCAGGTGCCCGTCGAGGTGCGGCCCGAGCGATCCACCACGCTGGCGCTGCGTTGGCTTGTCAGCTTCTCGCGGCAGCGCCGGGAGAAGACCATGATCGAGCGCCTGGCAAACGAGATCCTGGATGCCAGCAATGGCCTCGGGGCCGCCGTCAAGCGACGTGAGGACACCCACAAGATGGCCGAGGCAAACCGCGCCTTCGCCCATTACCGCTGGTAGGACCGAACGCCGCGCACGGAGCCGCGGTGGCGACATCGGCAATGTGGCCGGGGCGAGAACAACAGCTAGCTAAATAACCGAAAGAGTTGGGAAGACTTCTGTGGCACAGAAGGACGTGCTTACCGACCTGAGCAAGGTCCGCAACATCGGCATCATGGCGCACATTGATGCGGGCAAGACCACGACCACCGAGCGCATCCTCTACTACACCGGCATCAGCTACAAGATCGGTGAGGTGCACGATGGCGCCGCCACCATGGACTGGATGGAGCAGGAGCAG
>JBEKNM010000055.1:0-13818 GCA_049522835.1 Mycobacterium sp. | reverse complement strand
GATATGCAAAAGCCGGTGCCGATGGACCGGGTGATCTGCGGCGACGTCGGCTACGGCAAGACAGAGATCGCGGTGCGGGCGGCGTTCAAAGCGGTTCAAGACGGTAAACAGGCCGCCGTCCTGGTGCCCACCACGCTCTTGGCCGACCAGCATCTGCAGACGTTCAGAGAGCGGATGGCCGGGTTCCCGGTAACCGTCAAGGGCTTGTCGCGGTTCACCGACACTGCCGAGTCCCGCGCCGTGATCGACGGCCTGGCCGAAGGCTCGGTTGACATCGTGATCGGTACGCATCGGCTGCTGCAGACCGGGGTGCGCTGGAAGGATCTGGGCCTGGTCGTGGTGGATGAGGAGCAGCGGTTCGGCGTTGAGCACAAAGAGCACATCAAGTCGCTCCGGACCCACGTAGACGTGCTGACCATGAGCGCCACCCCGATCCCGCGCACCCTGGAGATGAGCCTGGCCGGGATTCGTGAGATGTCGACGATCCTGACGCCGCCCGAAGAGCGCTATCCCGTGCTGACCTACGTCGGCCCGCACGAAGACAAGCAGGTCGCCGCCGCGCTGCATCGGGAGCTGCTGCGCGAAGGACAGGCGTTTTACGTGCATAACCGGGTTAGCTCCATCGACCAGGCCGCCGCCCGGGTGCGGGGTCTGGTGCCCGAAGCACGGGTCGTCGTCGCGCACGGGCAGATGCCCGAGGAACTGCTGGAGCGCACTGTGCAGGGGTTCTGGAACCGCGAATACGACATCTTGGTGTGCACCACGATCGTGGAAACCGGCTTGGACATCTCCAACGCCAACACGCTCATCGTCGAGCGCGCCGATACCTTCGGGCTGTCGCAGCTGCATCAGCTGCGTGGCCGGGTCGGCCGCAGCCGCGAACGCGGCTATGCATACTTCCTCTACCCACCGCAGGCGCCGCTGACCGAGACGGCCTACGACCGGTTGGCGACCATCGCGCAGAACAACGAGCTGGGCGCGGGCATGGCGGTCGCGATGAAGGACCTTGAGATCCGCGGCGCCGGCAATGTGCTGGGTGTCGAACAGTCCGGGCACGTCGCCGGGGTCGGCTTCGACCTCTACGTGAGGTTGGTGGGCGAGGCCGTGGAGGCGTACCGGGCAGCTGCCGACGGCAAGACGGTCGTCACCGCCGAAGAGCCGAAGGACGTGCGGATCGACTTGCCGGTAGACGCGCACCTGCCGCCGGAATACATCGCCAGCGACCGGCTCCGGCTAGAGGGCTACCGACGGCTGGCCGCGGCGGCCTCTGATAGCGAGGTCACGGCCGTCGTGGAGGAGCTCACCGACCGCTACGGCGAGCTGCCCGAACCCGCCCAGCGGCTGGTGGGGGTGGCCCGGCTGCGGCTGCTGTGTCGGGGCGCCGGTATCACTGAAGTAGGGGCCCCTTCTGCGGCGACGGTGCGGCTGTCCCCGATGACTCTGCTAGATTCCGCCCAGGTGCGGCTCAAGCGGATGTATCCGGCCGCGCAGTACCGCGCGACCACGGCCACGGTGCAGGTTCCCATTCCGCGGGCCGGCGGCGTCGGCGCGCCGCGCATCCGCGACGGCGAGTTGGTCCAGATGGTGGCCAACCTGGTAACCGCACTTGAAGGAAAGGCCCAACAAGAAATTGGTATAACGAGTTCGTTACCGCTCGACGACAATGCGGGCCGAGGATCGGCCCGGGGAGGAGTCGGGCAATCCGGCCCGCTCGACGACGATGCGGGCCGGGGATCGGCCCGGGGAGGAGTCGGGCAATATGGCCGTGCAGCGATGTCAAGTGAGGAGCGACAAGCGCGATGATCGTCGTCTTGTTCGACCCCCGCCGCCCGTCGCTGGTTCCGGTCGAAGCTATTGAACACCTCAGCGGCGAGGTGCAATACACCGAGGAGATGCCCGTCGCGGTGCCCTGGTCGCTGGCTGCGGCGCGTCCGGTGCACTCCGGACACGACGCACCGGTGTTGCTGTCGTCTGACCCTAATCACCCCGCCGTCACGGCGCGATTGGCCGCCGGAGCCCGGTTGATTTCGGCACCGGAGTCGCCACGGGGCGAACGACTGGTCGACGTTGTCGCGATGATGGACAAACTGCGCAGCGCGGGACCGTGGGAAAGCGAGCAGACCCACGACTCGTTGCGCAGGTACCTGCTGGAAGAGACCTACGAAGTGTTGGACGCGGTCCAAAGCGGTAATGCCGACCAGCTGCGCGAAGAGCTCGGCGACGTGTTGCTGCAGGTGCTTTTCCACGCCCGCATCGCCGAGGACGCGTCGCAGCTTCCCTTTACCATCGATGACGTCGCCCTCACGCTGATGCGAAAGCTGAGCAACCGAGTGCCGGGAGTGCTTGCGGGCGATTCGATTTCGCTCGAAGAGCAGTTGGCCCAGTGGGAACAGCGCAAGGCGGCCGAAAAATCACGGAACTCGGTAATGGACGACGTTCATACCGGTCAGCCGGCGTTAGCGCTGGCGCAGAAGGTAATTCAACGTGCCGACAAAGCTGGGGTGCCCGCAGATCTGATCCCCGCGGAGATCACCTTGGTTTCCGTTTCGGCCGATGCCGATGCGGAAAGTTTGCTGCGAACAGCGGTTTTAGAGCTCGTCGACACGGTCCGTGATGTCGAGAAAGCGATTTCGGCCACGCGCCGGGGGGACAGCGTTCCAGAGGAGTTCGATTCAGCTCCGCTGGGCGAGGTCACCGAGCAGGAGTGGCGCGCCCACTGGCCATCCAGCGAATTAGCCGTCGAAGAGCCGTCGGCGCCGGCAGCAGCAGGCGAGGCCGACGATGAGTCTGAAGATGGCGCCTTTGAGCCTGAAGATGTCGCAGATGAGGACCAGGGCACAGCCGGCGATGACTCTGTGGACGACACTCATGCCGACGATGAACCTGGGTCTGCCGATGAGCCCAAGGACTCCAACGAGGGCTCCAAGAACGGCTGAGCTGCTCGGCAGCAATCGGCACAGCATTTGCCAGATCGGTATATTGCCTACAAAATCTTCTGGTTGTGCTAGCCAAAACTGGTTGTAGCTAATCAACAATTGCCTTGTGGTGATGGGCTGGATCCCCGCAGCGGCGGGCGGTTCCCGGAACCCGTGGGACGATGAACGTGGCTCAACTTGGTATTGGGGAAGTTGCAGGGGAACTTGGGAAGCTTGGTGTCGTCGAGACCTTGGTTGCGCGCGGCCGCCGTGATCGGTGCGACCGCGATGCTTCTGGCGTCCAGTTGCACCTGGCAGCTCAGCCTGTTCATCCCCGAAGGTGTACCCCCGCCGGCCGGGGATCCGGTGCCCCCGGTCGACACTCACGCCAGCGGTCGGCCCGCGGATCAGCTGCGCGGCTGGGCGGAGCAACGTTCCGCGGCATTGGAGATTCCGGTGATCGCGCTCGAGGCCTACGCCTATGCGGCGCGGGTCGCCGAGGTCGAGAACCCGAAGTGCCACATCGCGTGGACCACCCTGGCGGGTATCGGTCAGGTGGAGAGTCACCACGGCACTTACCGGGGCGCGAGGCTGGCGGCGAACGGAGATGTGAATCCGCCCATACGGGGTGTTCGTCTCGACGGCAGCGGCGGCACGATGCGCATCGTCGACAGCGCGGAAGACGTAACGGACGGCGACGGGGTGGCGCGCGCGATGGGACCAATGCAGTTCATTCCCGAGACGTGGCGGCTGTACGGGGTCGACGCCAACAACGACGGCATTATCAGCCCAGACAACATCGACGACGCGGCGCTCTCAGCGGCGGGTTATTTGTGTTGGCGCGGAAAAGATCTCGCCACACCGCGAGGGTGGATAACCGCGCTGCGGGCCTACAACAATTCCGGCGTCTACGCGCGGGCCGTACGGGACTGGGCGACCGCCTACGCGGCGGGTCATCCGCTGTAGAAGGATAGATCCCTGACCCCGGCCTTACGCTAAAGGTTGCCCGGGTCCGGCATCAGCTACGACGCAAGGAGAACCCAGTGCCGATTATCGAGCAGGTTGGGGCCCGCGAGATCCTCGATTCCCGTGGTAACCCGACAGTCGAGGTCGAGCTAGCTCTGATTGATGGAACATTTGCCCGTGCCGCGGTGCCGTCCGGCGCGTCGACCGGGGAGCACGAGGCGGTCGAGCTACGCGACGGTGGCGAGCGCTATGGCGGCAAGGGCGTGAGAAAAGCCGTGCAAGCTGTCCTTGATGAGATCGGCCCGGCCGTGATCGGACTCAACGCCGACGACCAACGATTGGTCGACCAGGCGCTGGTAGATCTCGACGGCACCCCCGACAAGTCCCGGCTGGGTGGCAACGCGATCCTGGGCGTTTCGCTGGCCGTCGCCAAAGCGGCAGCCGATTCGGCGGAGCTGCCGCTGTTCCGCTACATCGGCGGGCCAAACGCGCACATCCTGCCGGTGCCGATGTTCAACATCGTCAACGGCGGTGCGCACGCCGACACCGGCGTCGATATCCAGGAGTTCATGGTGGCACCCATCGGCGCGGCCAGCTTCAGTGAGGCGCTGCGCTGGGGTGCCGAGGTGTACCACTCGCTGAAATCGGTCCTCAAGAAGCAGGGACTGAGCACCGGACTGGGCGACGAGGGCGGATTTGCTCCAGACGTGGCCGGCACCACCGCTGCTCTGGACCTGATCAGTCAGGCCATCGAATCGGCGGGTTTCAAACCCGGTGCCGACGTGGCATTGGCCATCGACGCAGCGGCCACTGAGTTCTATGCCGACGGCACCGGCTACACCTTCGAGGGCACCACCCGCACCGCTGAGCAGATGACCGAGTTCTACGCGGGCCTGCTCGGCTCCTACCCGCTGGTATCGATCGAAGACCCACTGTCCGAAGATGATTGGGGCGGATGGGCGGCCCTGACGGCGTCGATCGGTGACCGGGTGCAAATCGTCGGCGATGATATCTTCGTCACCAACCCCGAGCGACTCGAAGAAGGCATCGAAAAAGGCGTGGCAAACGCGCTGCTGGTCAAGGTAAACCAAATCGGCACGCTGACCGAGACGCTCGACGCCGTCGCGCTAGCTCACCACAGCGGATACCGCACGATGATGAGCCACCGCAGCGGCGAGACGGAAGACACCACGATCGCCGACTTGGCGGTGGCCGTCGGCTGCGGGCAGATCAAGACAGGCGCGCCCGCCCGCAGCGAGCGCGTTGCCAAATACAACCAGCTGCTCCGCATCGAGGAGGCGCTCGGCGACGCAGCCCGCTACGCCGGCGATCTGGCGTTTCCGCGCTATGCGCTGGACCCCAAATAAAGTCGAATAGATTGACAGTCAACAGGAAACGCCGCTGAGTCCGAATGCCCGAATCCAAACGGCCAGATCCGAAACGTCGCTCTCCGGCATCGCGCCCGGGGAAAGCTGGCGATTCGGTTCGGGGCCGTCGCGCCACGTCGATCTCCAGGCCCGCTCGTGCTTCCGGGCCCACACAGACCGCGCCGCACGCCACCCGCAACACCAGCCGAACGCTGCAGGAGCAGGTCGTCGAACCCGTCAAGCGGCAAATCGCCGAATCCATCGAGCAGCGGTCTGATCAGCGGCTGGGCTTTACCGCGCGGCGGGCGGCGATCCTGGCCGCGCTTGCCTGCGTGCTGACCCTGACCATCGCCGGCCCGGTACGGACCTACTTTGCGCAGCGCACTGAGATGGATCAATTGGCTGCAAGCCAGGCCGCGCTGCGCCGTCAGATCGCCGACCTGGAGCAGAAGAAGGGCAAGCTCGCTGATCCGGCCTATATCGCGGCGCAGGCGCGCGAGCGCCTCGGCTTCGTAATGCCCGGAGACATCCCGTTTCAGGTTCAGCTTCCGCCAACGGCGGCGGTGTCTCCGCAGCCGGGGTCCGACACGGCGAAGCCGGCCAACAACGATCCTTGGTACACCTCGCTGTGGCATACCATCGCCGACGCCCCGCACCTGCCACCGACCAACGCGCCTGCATCTGGACCGCCGCCGGCAGAACCTGGACCACCGGGTCCCGTGCCACCGGTCGCGCCGAACCCTACTGCTCCCGGTGGTTGATCGTGCCGACCTGGAAGCGGTGGCGCGCCAGCTCGGTCGAGAGCCTCGCGGCGTGCTCGAGATTGCCTACCGTTGCCCTAACGGTGAACCCGGCGTGGTGAAGACTGCGCCGAAACTTGCTGACGGCACGCCGTTTCCGACGTTGTATTACCTGACGCATCCGCAGCTCACCGCGGCCGTGAGCAGGCTGGAGACGACGGGGCTGATGCGCGAGATGAGCGAGCGGCTAAGGCACGACTCCGAATTGGCCGCCGCGTATCTGCGCGCGCACCAGTCGTATCTGGCCGAGCGTGATGCGATCGAGTCGCTGGCGAGCACGTTCTCTGCCGGTGGGATGCCGGACCGGGTCAAGTGCCTGCACGTGCTGGTCGCGCATTCGCTGGCCAAGGGTCCTGGACTGAACCCGTTCGGTGACGAGGCGTTAGCGGTTCTGGCCGCCGAGCCGAGCATGACCGCAGTATTGGACGGTGAGCTGTGGCGGTGAGGGCAGCCGGTGTCGACTGCGGTACCAACTCGATTCGGTTGCTGATCGCCGACTTAGAAAACGGGTCAGCGGGTGGGCAGCTGCGCGATGTGCATCGTGAGACGCGGATCGTGCGGCTGGGTCAGGGCGTCGACGCTACGGGTCGGTTTGCGCCGGACGCGATTGCGCGAACCCGGGCCGCACTGGCTGACTACGCCGAAGTGATGAGGACCCACCGCGTCGAACGGGTGCGGATGGTCGCCACTTCGGCAGCCCGCGATGTCAGCAATCGAGATGTCTTCTTCGCGATGACGGCCGGCGTGCTGGGCGCTGTAGTGCCCGGCTCGATTGCGGAGGTGATCACCGGCGCCGAGGAGGCTGAACTGTCATTCCGAGGTGCTGTCGGCGAATTAGACAGCGCTGGTGCGCCTTTCGTCGTTGTTGACTTGGGCGGCGGCTCCACCGAGATCGTGCTCGGCGGGGAGCAGGTACTGGCGAGCTACTCGGCCGACATCGGCTGTGTCCGGATTACCGAACGCTGTCTGCATTCCGACCCGGCGACACCGGAGGAAGTCGAGTCTGCTCGGCAGGTGGTGCGCGAACGACTGGAAGTCGCGCTGGGCGTGGTGCCCGTCGACAGGGCGCGGACCTGGGTCGGGCTGGCCGGGACCATGACCACGCTGTCCGCACTGGCCCACAACCTGACGGCGTATGACCCTGCGGTCATTCATCTTTCGCGGGTGGCCGGCAGCGATCTGCTGGAGGTCTGTGACCGGCTGATCGGCATGACGAGATCCCAACGTGCCGCGCTGCCACCGATGCACGAGGGTCGAGCCGACGTGATCGGCGGCGGCGCGATCGTGGTCCAGGAGTTGGCGCGCGAGCTGCGGGCTCGGGCCGGTATCGATGAGCTGACCGTCAGCGAACACGACATCCTGGATGGCATCGTACTGTCGATCGCCAATTGACCGTCAACGTCGACTTGTTGGGCTGATAAACCAGATCCAGCACAACAAATCGACTTTGGACGCAAAGGGTTACGCCTCGAAGCGATAGCCCATACCCGATTCGGTCAACAGGTATTTGGGATGCGACGGGTCATCTTCGAGTTTGCGGCGGAGCTGCGCCAGATACACACGCAGGTAATGAGTCTCGGTGGCATACGCCGGTCCCCATACTTCTTTGAGAAGTTCCTCGCGGCCGACCAGCTTGCCCCGATTGCGGACCAGCACCTCGAGCATGCCCCATTCGGTCGGGGTGAGATGCACCTCAACACCGTCTTTGGTGACCTTCTTGGCGGCCAGGTCGACGGTGAACGCTTCGGTTTCGATAACAGGCTGGTCTACTTCGGACGCCGTGGCGTTGCGGCGGACCGCGGCACGCAACCGGGCCAGAAACTCGTCCATTCCAAACGGTTTCGTGACGTAGTCGTCGGCGCCTGCGTCTAGTGCCTCGACCTTGTCCGAGGAATCGGTACGCGCCGACAGGACGATCACCGGCGCGGTCAGCCAGCCGCGCAAACCGCCCAGCACCTCGATCCCGGAAATGTCAGGCAAGCCGAGATCGAGGATCACCACGTCGGGCCGATGCTCGGCGGCGGCGCGCAGCGCGCCCGCACCGGTGGACGCGGTGACGACCTCGTATCCGCGCACGGACAAGTTAATCCGCAACGCGCGCAGAATTTGCGGCTCGTCGTCGATCACCAACACCCGGGTCATCGGCGACCCTCGGGTGCAGCAAGTTCAACCACGACGGTGAGTCCACCGCCAGGGGTATCACTGGCCTGAATTGTGCCGCCCATCGCCTCGACGAAGCCGCGTGCCACCGACATCCCCAGCCCGACACCAGTGTTGTTGTCGTGGTCGCCCAATCGCTGGAAGGCTTCGAACACCTCCTCGTCGGTCCCGTGCGGAATTCCGGGGCCCCCGTCGATCACATTGATCAGAACGCGGTTGCCCACCCGGCCCGCATTGACTCGGATGACGGAGTTGGGTGCGTATCGCAGGGCGTTGTCGATCAGGTTGGCAAAGACTCGTTCGAGGAGCCCGGGGTCGGCCATCACTACCGCGTCACCGACGTCGACCTTGACGCGGTCGATCGCGGATCGGTAGAAGCCGGTCGCGCCTTTGCCGATGCTGACCAACGCGCGTTGTACGGTTTCTTCGAGATACACCCGGTGCAGATCCGGGTGGACCACGCCGGCGGCCAGACGCGACGAATCGAGCAGGTTCCCGACCAGTGCGGTGAGCTGGTCGATGGACTCCTCGATGGTGGCCAGCAATTCGGCGGTGTCCTCGGGGGAGAAGGCGACGTCTTCGGCGCGCAAGCTGGACACCGCGACTTTGGCCGCCGCCAGCGGCGTGCGCAGGTCGTGGCTGACCGCTGAGAGCAGGGAGCGCCGCAGCTCGTCGGCCCGTCCGATCGCCTCGGCCCGGCCGGCTTCTTCGGTCAGCTCGCGCTGTTTGACCAGACCTGCGGCTTGTCTGGCCACTGCGCTGAGCACCCGGCGGTCACGTGCGGAGAGCGTTCTGCCGGCCATCAGCATCCAGAACTCTTCGTCACCGACCTCGATCGCGGTGTCGGCTGAATCAACTGTCACACAAGGATCTTTGCCGACGCAGGCGATGAGTTGGCCCTTCCTACCGCTGGCACGGTCTTCCTCACTGGGCTCGCGAAGCAGGCTGACCGCGTGCTGCGAATAGGTTTCCCGCACGCGTTCCAGAAGCGTCTCGAGGTCCGCGCCGCGCAGCACCGATCCCGCGAACAGCGTCAGCAGTTCGGCCTCTTGCGAGGCCAGTCGGGCTTCCCGGGCACGTTTGGCCGCGCCGTCGACGAGGACCGCGACCGCGACCGCGATCAGCAGCAGCACCAGCTCGGTAATGGCGCTGTTGGGTTCGGCGATGGTGAAGCTATGTCGCGGAGCTATCAGGTAGTAGTTCAGCAGCAGCCCGGACAGCACCGCCGAAAGGGCTGCCGGAGCCACGCCTCCCAGCAGGCCCACCACCAGCACACCGACGAAGAACAAAGCGCTCTCTCCGCCGGTGTCGAGATAGGGGTCCAGCATGGTCACCGTGACGGCACAGATGACCGACGGGACGATGAAGGCCGCCAGCCAGGACGTAATGCGTTTCTCGCGCGGCGAGAGCGAGGCGGGCCGGAAGCCGTGTTTGGATTCCCCGTGGGTGACGATGTGCACATCGATCTTGCCGGACCGCTGCACAATGGCCGGGCCGATGCCCTCTTCGAATATGCGCGCCCACCGGGACCGGCGGGAGGTACCGACCACCAACTGGGTGGCATTGATCTCGCGAGCGAAATCAAGTAGGGCGGTCGGTACGTCGTCACCGACCACGGTGTGCAGTGAGGCGTCGAGGCTGCTCGCCAGCTCACGAATCTTACTCATCCGAGGTTCCGAAAGGCCGGCCAGCCCGTCGCCGCGTATGACGTGCACCACCATGAGCTCAGCACTGGACTTCGACGCGATCCGGGATGCCCGCCGCACCAACGTCTCCGATTCCGAACCACCTGTGACCGCCACCACGACTCGCTCGCGTGCCTCCCACATGTCGGTGATTTTATTTTCGGCCCGATACTTTGCCAGCGCGGTATCCACCTGGTCGGCTAGCCACAGCAGCGCCAATTCCCTTAGTGCGGTGAGATTTCCGCGGCGGAAGTAGTTGGACAGCGCCGCGTCGATTCTTTCTGAAGCGTACACGTTGCCGTGAGATAGCCTGCGTTGCAGCGCCTCCGGTGTGATGTCGATGAGTTCGACCTGCGCGGCCTCCCGCACAATCGAATCCGGCATTGTCTCCTTTTGTTCGATGCCGGTGATCTGGGCAACGACGTCATTGAGGCTCTCCAGGTGCTGGATATTGACGGTGGAGATTACTGTGATCCCGGCGTCGAGCAGCTCTTCGACATCCTGCCAACGTTTTTCGTTCTTGCTGCCCGGTGTGTTGGTGTGGGCGAGTTCGTCGACCAAGACCACCTGCGGACGCCGTGCCAACACGGCCGGTACGTCGAGTTCGGGAAAACTGCTGCCACGATATTCGATATAGCGGGGCGGGATGATCTGGATGCCGTCGAGCATTTCAGCGGTTTTCCGGCGTCCGTGCGTCTCGACGACGGCGGCCACCAGGTCGGTACCGCGTTCCAAGCGTCGGTGCGCCTCGCCGAGCATCGCGTACGTTTTGCCGACACCCGGAGCCGCGCCAAGATAGATGCGGAGTTCTCCTCGCTTGGGATGGTGGTCGGCGACGCTCACGTCCACCATCATCCCTCCAATGGGCTAGCTTGCGACTGGATACTTGTGGTCGAGTTCGAGGTTGAGTTGGAGAACATTGACCGTCGGGTCACCGAAAAAGCCAAGGGCACGGCCGCTGAGATACCGCGCTAGGACCGCACGTATCTGATCTGTGCTGACGTGCCGGGCCTTGGCCACCCGAGCGACCTGGATGTCGGCGTAGGCCGGGGAGATGTGCGGGTCCAGACCGCTGCCGCTGGCAGTGACAGCATCGGCCGGAACTTGCGGGTTGTCCGTGGCGACCCCGCGAATGGGCACGATCTGGCCGCTTGAGTAGTCTTCGCCGAACTTTGCGCACTCAACGCGAACGCCTTCGTAGAAGTCCAGGAAAGTCCGGTTCGTCGTCGGGCACGGCTCGTTGACGCTGACCACCCTGGTCGGGTGGACGACGTAGCCGCGTGAATCGCGCGGGCCGGTCACCGCCAGCACGGACCCGACGCCGCCGCCGGTGCAGAAGGGACGCGATCCGTCGACGCCTTCGAGTTGGCCGACGGTCTGGCTGTTGGAGCAGACCGTGGTGAGCAGGCTGGCTTTGAAGCCGGCGTCGGCGGGCTTAGCACCGCCCGCGAGCTTGGCGGGGTCGGCGGGGGTGTCGACGACACTCTCGGGTCCGAGGTTGCTGCCGCTCGAGGCGGTGGGGTCATAACCAGTTCCGGCGGCCGAGGGCCGGCTCTGGAAGTACTGCGGCAGCGCATTGCCGTTGCTGTCGGTGAACAACTGACCGATCAGCTCGCTGCCGACCGGTTTGCCGCCGGCGGTGATGATCGAGCCCTCGGCCTTGTCGTGTAAGCCGGGAATCAAGGCCACCAGCCAAATGAGCAGTGGGTAGCCAAAACCGCAGATGACGGTGAAGACGAGCAGCGCGCGCAGCGCGGCCCAGTATTGGCGAACCGTGTTCGCGAATTTCATCTCAGGCCATCCCGGGTAGCAGTTGAACGAACAGGTCGATGAGTTTGATGCCGACGAACGGGGCGACGATGCCCCCCAGTCCGTACAGGTAAAGGTTGCGGCTGAGCAGTTTCGACGCACGGCTGGGTGTGTACCGCACGCCCCGCAGCGCCAGCGGAATCAGGGCGACGATGATGATCGCGTTGAAAATGACCGCGGAAAGGATCGCCGATTGCGGGCTGTGCAGCCGCATGACGTTGATCAGGTCCAGGCCCGGGAAAATCGCCACGAACATCGCCGGGATGATCGCGAAATACTTTGCGATGTCGTTGGCGATAGAGAACGTGGTCAACGCACCACGGGTGATCAACAGCTGCTTACCGATCTCCACGATCTCGATCAGCTTGGTGGGGTCGGAGTCCAGGTCCACCATGTTGCCGGCCTCTTTGGCCGCAGACGTGCCGGTGTTCATCGCCACCCCGACGTCGGCCTGCGCCAGCGCCGGGGCGTCGTTGGTGCCATCACCGGTCATCGCCACCAGGCGCCCGCCCTGCTGCTCTTTCTTGATCAGCGTCAGCTTGTCCTCGGGGGTGGCCTCGGCGAGGAAGTCGTCGACTCCGGCCTCCTCGGCGATCGCCTTGGCGGTCAACGGATTGTCGCCGGTGATCATCACGGTCCGGATACCCATCAGGCGCATCGCGTCGAACCGGTCGCGCATGCCCTGCTTCACCACGTCTTTGAGGTGGATGACACCGAGCACGGTTGCCGTCTCGCCGGCCTTTTCGACCGCGCCGCCGACCGCAGGCTCGTTGACGACCTGGCCGACGACGAGCGGCGTTCCGCCGGCAGCGGAGATGCCGTCGACAATCTCGCCGAGTTCAGTAGGAACGGTGCCTCCGTGACTGCGAACCCATTCGGCTACCGAGTTGGCCGCGCCCTTGCGCAACTGCTTTCCGTCAAGGTCAACGCCCGACATCCGCGTCGTCGCACTGAATTCCACCCAAGAGGCGTTGGCCAGCTCTCCAGGGGTTCGCGCGCGCAGCCCGTAGGCCTCTTTGGCGTACACGACGATGGAACGGCCCTCGGGAGTTTCGTCGGCGAGGCTGGACAGCTGTGCGGCGTCAGCCAGATTCCCGTGGGTCACCCCGGTCACCGGAATAAATTCGGACGCCTGCCGATTACCCAGCGTGATCGTTCCGGTCTTGTCCAGCAGCAGGGTGTTGACGTCGCCGGCCGCCTCGACCGCGCGGCCGGACATGGCCAGCACGTTGCGTTGGACCAGCCGGTCCATGCCCGCGATGCCGATCGCCGACAGCAGCGCGCCGATTGTGGTGGGAATCAGGCACACCAGCAGGGCCACCAGGACAATGCCGCTGATGCCGTCGGTGGACAGGGCCGCGGTGTCTGGCACACCAGGGTTGTTGACCTTGGAGTAGATCGCCAGCGGCTGCAGCGTGGCCACCGCGAATACGAAGATGATGGTCAATGCGGCCAGCAGGATGTTCAGCGCGATCTCGTTCGGTGTCTTCTGCCGATTCGCGCCCTCGACGAGTGCGATCATCCGGTCCACGAAGCTCTCGCCCGGTTTCTGGGTGATCTTTACGACGATGCGGTCGGATAGCACCGTCGTCCCGCCGGTCACCGCGGATCGGTCGCCGCCGGATTCCCGGATAACCGGTGCCGATTCGCCGGTGATCGCTGATTCATCAACCGAAGCAATGCCTTCCACGACATCGCCGTCACCTGGGATGACCTCGCCCGCGGTGACCACCACGAAGTCGCCCTGCCGCAGTAACGGTCCCGCAACGTCTTCAGATGTGCCGGCATTGCCAGGTGACCAATCTTTGAGGCGGTGGGCGATGGTGTCGGCTTTGGATTTGCGCAGCGCGTCGGCCTGTGCTTTGCCGCGCCCTTCGGCGACAGCTTCGGCCAGGTTGGCGAAAAGCACTGTCAGCCATAGCCAGAACACGGTGAGCCAGCTGAACCAGCTGTCGTCGCCGAACGCGAGCACCGTTGACCACACGGCGCCGATTTCGACAATGAACATCACCGGGTTGCGCCACAGGGTGCGCGGATCGAGCTTGCGCAGCGCGTCCGGCAGTGACTTGATCAGCAGTGCGGGGTCGAGCGTCCCGCCCTGCAGCTTTTCGCCAGG
>JBEKNM010000054.1:0-13851 GCA_049522835.1 Mycobacterium sp. | reverse complement strand
GTTGTCGGGTGCAGCGTCGGAGGCTCCGCGCATCAGCGCACCGCCGAGCGAATCATCTTGCACCACAATGTCAGTCAGCGTGTCCAAGTCGCCGGCCACCTCGTCGACACGGGGGCGGTGCTCAGCATCGGTGAGGATCACTTTGGCCCGCGCTAACCGCAGGGCGTGCAACAGAAACTCACCTTTGTTCGCGGCGTTCACCGCCGCGCTCACTGCGCCGATGCGTGCCGCGCCCAGCCAGAAGTAGATCCACTCCGGGCTGGTGGCGGTGTACAGCGCGACGCACTCGCCGCGCCCGACACCGAGTTCGGTGAGCATGTTCGCCGCGGCGCAGGACCGCTGCCGCATCTGCTCGAAGGTCACCTCGGTACCGGCAATCGACATCAGCACCCGGTCGGGGTACTGCTCGGCTCGGCGATCCAGCACGGCCGGCACGCTGAAACGATCGACGCCGAAATCGGAGGGCCCCAGGGGCTTGCTCCGGACCGAGGACATCGGGCTTCGATCAGGCTTTGGCGGCAACCGGGTCTGGCTCACCCTCGGCGGTGTACCCGAAGTCTGTGGATGAGGATTGGGCGCCCGGGTAGAAGCGGTGCGCCCAACGGCGAAGGGCCGCATAGTCATGTGCCTCTTCGGGCGCCAGGTTCGGCTTCTCCAGGTATTTCATGTTCTCCCAGGTGAAGAAGTCCTGTTTGATGACCTCCTGCTGCAACGCCAGGAACCTGGCGGCGCGGCCGCTGGGCACGTCGCCGGTGTCACCCGGCTCGCGAACCGAAGCCTGGGTGTAGAAGTAGTCGGTGTAGTCCTCGTCGACGGGGGTCTGTCCGGTGACCTGGACGGTCGCCACCAAGTCGCTGGGGAAGCGGACGACTCCCAGCCCGAGCGAGTAATTGTCGTAAATGATCTTCGCGTCGACCGGTCCGTTCGGGGTCAACCAGGTCTTGGCCCGGCCGCCGCCGAAATGGGCGTTGACGGTGGCATGTAGGTGGTAGCCCGATACTTCGAAAGATGCCGTGGTGGCAGGGTTGGCGGCCTTGTGCACGTATTGGACGTGGTAGGGGTCGGCCGCATTCTCGATGATCATTTGCGGGTGCACCTTGACCCGGTTGAGCATCTGGGTGTGCGGGTGCAGCGGGTAGTACTCGTCAGTTTCCAGTTCGGGTAGCACGGGCGGTTGCCAGTAGGGCGCCCGGCCGTGGCGCTCGTGCCAGGCGAGGATGAACCCGTACCACTCCACGCTGGGGTAGCTGCGGATGCGGACGTTGTTCTTGCAGCCGATCTTGCTGTACGGGATCAGCGCATTGGTGCCGTCGCCACGCCACCGCCAGCCGTGCCAGGGGCAGACGATATTTTCGCCTTCCACTTCGCCGCCGACGCCCAAGTTGGCGCCGAGGTGCTGACAGTAGGCGTCCAGCACATGCACTTGGCCGGACGAGGTGCGGAACAGCACCAGTTCCTCACCAAAGTAATGGGCGCGCTTGACTTGGCCGGCAGCCAAATCGGATCCGAAGGCGACGATGAACCATCCCGTCGGGAACCGGTAGCTGGACAGCGCAATGCCGCCCTGCCCGAACTCCCGTTCCGACGGGTCTTGTTCTGAGCCTGCATTCGAAGCCGAGTCCGAAATCGTATTCGTCACGAGCACTCCGTTTCCCACCCGGCCGAGCGCAAATGGGCCGCTCTTAACTCACCGCGTTTCGACGACTAGGTCTATTTTTACTATTTTAAGCATAGAACGTCAACGCGGGTGCCGGAGGTGTCTGGTTAAAGCGAGGTTGGCGATCAGGGCTGTCGCGCTAGTTCCTTCCGATTTTGCCTTGTGGCGCAAGGGGTTTCCCGACGCGGGCGCGATGTCAGGACGTGTGCGCGCCGGGCGCCACCGTGTTGCCGAACGCAGCCAACACCGCCAAAGGGTCCAGGTAGTCGCGCCAGTGCACGATCTTGCGGTCCTTGACCGTGATTACCGAGATGAAGCGGTTGACGTACGGCGCACCGGTGCTCACAACCGTGCCGTGCATGGTGTATTCCAGAACCACCACGGATTCGTCGGGGTCGTAATAGCGGTGCACGTCGCTGCTGCCGCTCTGAACGATCGCATCCCCGTAGTCGGAGTACTGCTCGGCGAGCGCGTCGCGCCCGACAATTCTGCGCGGGTAACCAGGGACGGTGATGATGTACTCGACGACGACGTCCTCGGCGTGCATATCGAAAAAATCGCTGCCGTCGACCAAGCCTTCTAAGCCGTCAGCCACAACTTTGAAGTAGGGCCGCATCGCGGCGTACTTCGACATGTCTCGCGACCCCATGGACGCTTCCCTTCTCCTTGGCCTCCTTGGTGTGCCCGGCGTCGACTCTAAGACGTGATACCGACAATCGAAGCCGGCTGCCGCGCGGCGTTCAGTCGTGCAACCGCAGCGCGGCCTTCGGGCACTGGTCAACCGCGGCGGCGACGTCGATTTCCAGGTGCGACGGCACTGGGCCGTCCGCGATCTGCACCACGTCAGCATCGCCCAATTCGAATACGTCCGCGGCTAGCGATTCACAGAAGCCGCTGGCCTCACACAAGGTCTCATCGACGGTCACCCGCATCAGGTGCCCCCTTTTAGTCTCGGTCCTCGAACGGCATTCTTTATAGACCCTTGGGTCGGGTCCCGATAACCCCGCTGGTCGCAAGGCGCGTTAGTTCTTCGTCGGTCAGCCCGCACCGATCGCGCAGCACCTCTTCATTGTGCTCGCCGAGGGTCGGCGGCGGGCGCTTCAGCCACCTGCGCTGGCCACTCAACTGGGCGAACGGCGGACACGGGTAAAGGCCGGCCCCGGTGCTGGGGTGGTCGAGCGCCTCGAAGAACCCCCGATCGCGCAGCTGGGGGTTATCGGTCACTGACGACGGCGACACCACGGGCGCTGCGGGAATACCCACGGCAGCAAGGCGCTCCACCACCGATTCGAGCGGTTGACCGGCGAACCAGTCCTGCAGCCGACGATCGATGTCGTCGGCCTGCTCGCAGCGTCCGGCCACGGTGGACAGGCCTTGAGATAGGCCTGGATCGCACCAGGACGGCCGGTCCATCAGATCGACCAATGCCTGCCAGTGCCGGTCCTCGCTCACGGTGACCGCGATCCAATCATCCTGCGGGCCGGCACACCGGTAGAGGTTCTGGATGGCCCAACCCTGCCCGCGATTACCCCGCCGACTCAGCGTTATCCCGAAGAGTTCGGATTCGATCGGCTGTATCGCGGTGACGTTCAACACCGTTTCGATCATCGGCAGCTCAACCTGCTGGCCCAATCCCGTGCGCTCGGCGAACTGCAGCGCGGCCAACACCGCGAACGCGGCGTGCACGCCGGCCAGCGGATCACAGGCTCCCCGGGGCGTCACCGGCGGATCCTCCGGTAATCCGGTCACCCAGGCCAGGCCGGCAATCTGCTCCATGGTGGGGGCGAATCCGACCCGCTCGCGCCACGGACCGTCCAGCCCGAACGCAGGCATCCGGGCGACGACAAGTTTAGGGTTGACCTCCAGCAGCACGTCGGCGGTGAGCCCGAAGTGGTCCATCACTCGCGGTGAGAAGTTCTCGATCACAACGTCGGCGCCGGCCACCAGCTTGAGGAACGCCCGGCGCCCCTCACTAGAGCCCAAATCCAGTGTGACCGAACGCTTGTTGGTGTTCATCGCATGGAACACCCAGCCGTACTCCCACCAGTCTTCGACGTCTTTGCGCATGCCGCCTGAGTAACGGATGCCGTCGGGCCGCTGTATCGACTCCACCTTGACGACGTCAGCACCGAACGCGGCCAACAGGTGGGTAGCCGCCGGTCCGGCCCAGAAGGCGGTCAAATCGACGATGCGAACATCCTCGAGCGGCCGCCCGCCCGGCGCCGGGTTAGGCTCGGGTTCGCGTTTCTGCCAGGGCAACTCGTCGTTGTCGGCGCCGGGTGCCACGGTGCCGCCCAGCGGAGCGGGTGCGCAGCGGGACATCAGCCACGGCGGGCGGGGCTGATGAAAGCCGGCGGGGTTGCGCACAAACGCCCCGCGGTCCTTCACATACTCCATATCCCGGATCGTGGAGCCGTTGCCCAACGCCGCGATCGGCAGCCGGAACAGTTGACCGAGCTCGACGATCTCGTCGACGGTCCGTTCGGCCATCCAGGGACCGATCTGTTCGCGGATGAAGTCGCGGTAGCCCCACCGGCCGATCTGAAAGCGCAGCTGCTCAATCTCCTCGAACTGCGGGCACTCGAGCATCGCGGCGAAGTCGAGCCACTGCTGACCGGTGACCATGGTGATCCCGACGTAACCGTCCTTGGCGGGTTCGATGGACGGCACCTCCAGGGTGCGTCGGATCGGCGGCACCTGCAGCAGCTGGGAGTGCAGCCATTCGCTGCTCTGCATCAAGGTCATCGCTTCGAGCATGGACAGGTCCAGGTGCTCACCGGGCCCGCCGCGTTCGACGCGACGGCGCACCGCGAGTGCGCCGAATGCCGCGAACACACCACCCATGTATTCGCCCAGGTCGCCGCCGATCGAGATGGGCGGCCCGGCGGGGTCGCCCCGAAAGCCGGGCGAACCCGCCCAGGCTTGCAGGGTGAACTCGGTGGCGGCGCGGTCGGCATAGGGCCCGCTCCAGCCGAAATCGGAGATGGTGACGATGACCGCCTGCGCAGAGTCGGCCAGCAGCCGCTGCGGATCGATGGCCAGCGCCGGCGCCTGAGAGCGGCCTGCCGTGACGATCACGACGTCGGCGGCGGCCAGTTCGGCACGGTATCGCTCGGAATCCGGCGGGAAGGTCATGCTGCGCTTGCCCGCGTTGAGGTAGCTGTAGAACGGCGAGGCCCGGATATCCGAGCCATCCGGGCCTGCTGGCACCGGCGAACGGCTGGCCGTGTACTGCCGCAGCGAATCTCCTTGCGGCGGTTCGATTTTGTGTACCTCTGCCCCGGCGTCGAGCAACAGCTTCCCGCAGTAGCTGCCGGCTATCCGGTCACTGATCTCGACGACCCGCAAGTCGTGAAGTGGTGTCGGCCGGTTGCCGGAGCCCCCGCTGTCCTGGAAGCTTGCTTGCAAGCTCACGTGCACCCGTCCGATCGTGTCCCCGCCATCTCCTAAAAGCATCCCAGCAAGTTCGCCGATACCCAATCGATCGGCCGACACGCGCACAGAGATGGTATTTATACCATTACTGCTAAAATAGCTAAGCCAGTCAAGTACGCTGCTGAACATTCAACCCGCGCGCTTTTTCCTGCTGCTTGTTACGAGGATGAGATGACCGCCCTAGGAATGGGCCCGGACGCCCGTCGCCGGTTGTCTGCGCCGCGGATCGCCGAAATTGTAGCCGACGAGCTGCGCCGTCAAATCATCGACGGCGAACTCTCCGACGGCGATCTCTTGCCGCGCCAGGAGGTGTTGGTCGAACAATTCAACGTCAGCCTGGTCTCCTTGCGGGAAGCGCTGCGGATCTTGGAAACCGAGGGATTGGTCTCGGTCCGGCGCGGCAACCGGGGTGGCGCTGTCGTGCACGCACCGGCGAAGACCAGTGCGGCCTATATGCTCGGGCTGCTGCTGCAGAGCAAGTCCGTTGCGGTCGCCGATCTGGGCATGGCGTTGCAGGAACTCGAGCCCGCCTGCGCCGCACTGGCGGCCCAGCGGCCCGACCGTGCGGACACCTTGGTGCCAGAACTCAAGCAGGTCAACGATTCCATGGCCGAGCATCTGGACGACGGCCGGCTTTTCACTGAGATCGGGCGTCAATTCCACGATCTCGTTGTCCGCGGCTGCGGAAATCACACCATCATCGCGGTCGTCGGCAGCTTGGAGGCACTGTGGACCAGTCACGAACGCCAGTGGGCGGACGAGAGCGCGGCGCGTGGCACCTACCCCTCGCTGGCGAAGCGCCGTGCGGTGCTCAGCACGCACACCAAGCTGGCCGAGACGATCGCGGAGGGCGATGTCGACCGGGCTCGGCGCATCGCGGGCCGCCACCTCGCCGACACGCAGACCTATGTGCTGTCCGGTCGGCCTGATCAACGGATCTATGCGCTTTCACCGCAGGCGTTGTCGCGCTCGCGGGATATCCGGCGCTCCTGAGAGGAACCTTGAGAATCGCACTGGTCACCGGCGGCAGCGGCGGGATCGGAAAAGCATGCGCTCGCAAGCTGTGTGAGCTGGGGTACGACGTGGTGCTGGCGGCACGGCGCGAGGACCCGTTGCGCGCGGCTGCCGAGGAGATCGGCGCGCGCTACGTCGTCGCCGACGCGTCCGATCCGGCTGGATTCTCCGCTGCCATAAGCGCATTTGAGACTGTCGATCTCGTCGTTCATGCTGCCGGCCTGCTGGGCGGCACCTATGCGCGCAAACAGACATTCGAGCAGTGGCAGGCAATCATCTCGGCCAACCTCGACTCCTGCTTTGTGGTGACCGCCGCCGTGCTGCCCCGGATGCGCGCAGGCTCGCGGCTGATTTTCATCTCTTCGTCGGCTGCGCACGAGCCGATGCCGGCTCGGACCGCTTACTCGGCATCGAAAGCGGGCATGAACGCGTTCGCCCGCGCATTGGCGCTCGAAGTCGATCGCGACGGCATCAGCGTCCACATCGTTACGCCGGGTCCGGTGGAAACCGAGATGCTGCAGGACGTTCCCTTCGAGATGTACGCAATTCAGGTATCCGACGTCGCTGAGGCGGTCGCCTGGCTGGACACTGTCGACCCGTCGGTCGATCTGCCGGAGATCCGGCTCAGCGCCGTGCAGCGCGGTCCATTCGCCCGTCAGCCGATTGTGCCCACTGAAGCCCGCCGGCGTGCCGCACAGCGTGGTTGACGCTTAGGGCCCTGGACTGTCGGGGCGCTATCCGGGAAAGGTTTTGATCACCGACTCACCGAATTCGTGCAGGGAATCCGGGGCGGCGAAATCGGCGAACCACACGTAGAAACGCTCGACGCGCGCAGCGGCCAGACCCGAAAAGTGCTGGACCAGCTCCTCGGCATCGCCGCAGACCAGCCCCGCCCCCAGGTTCCCGAACCGCCGGGTACTCACCTCACGCACGGCGCCCGGGTCGCTGCCCGACCGAGCGAAGCCCACCATCTGCTGAACCGACAGCCGGGCCGTTCCCGCTGCCGCGGCCAGCTTGGGCAAACGGTCAATGTGGTTTGCCTGCAGGTTCCACCAATCAGCGTATTTCCGAACAAGTTCCATCATCCGGCGCCCGCTGCCACCCAGGACCAGCGGTATCGGGTGGGTCCGTCTGGGAAGTTGTAGTACTTGATCGGGGCCGGCTTCCTCGGTGGCCTCCCCGACCTGGTCGCCCCAGTACTGCCTGATCAGGGCCAGGTGACGATCGAGTTGCCGGACGCGGGCCACCGGATCCTGCTGGCCGACATCGAATCTGGTGAATTCCGCGGGCCAGGATCCCGAACCGAGGCCGAGGTCGAATCTGCCTTCGGACGCGTCTGACAAGGTGACGGCCTGCTTCGCGAGCACTGCCGGATGCCGAAAAGCGTCGCAGAGAACCAGGTGGCCGATCCGCAGCCGTTCCGTCTTGGCCGCCGCCCACGTGGCAATGGCCATTGCCTCCCAAATGCTTTCATCGGGCAACCCGGGCGCCTCGAGGTGATCGATGAACGCTATTCCGTCAAAGCCACTGGCCTCCGCGTGGCGTGCCCGCTGCGTGATGTCGGCCACCGACAACCGCACTTGCGGCAAGAATAGATACCACTCGGCCATGCGCCCACCTATGCGTGAAGTGATGTTGCTCTCAGCGAACTGCGCGATTGCGCCCGGCTGGCTAGTTTACTATTTTTATTATGTTAGGGGTCTTATGGATGTCGCACTGAATGCGGAGCAGCTGTCGCTGCGCGACGCCGTGCGCGACATCCTGCGCACCGAGTGTCCCCCCAACGCAGCCCGTCAAGCGATGACGGATCCGGAACGCTGGCGCTCCTTGTGGAAGACGGTCGTCGACCTGGGCTGGACGGAACTCGCTGCGCCTGCTGCCAATAGCGATTTCGGACCCGTCGAATTGGCAGTCGTGCTAGAGGAATGCGGCAGTGCCATCGCGCCGATCCCGTTGCTGAGCAGCGTAGGTCTGGCCGCGGGTGCTTTGCATGCCTGCGGCCCCAGCGCCGACCCGGTGCTCGCCGACATCGCGGGCGGTGTGGTTGCCACCCTGGCGGTCCACTCCCCCATTTCTCGGCTACCGGGGGCGGTCATGACGCTGCACCGGGGACGGCTGCGCGGACGTGCGGTCGCGGTCCCCAACTTGTCGCGTGCAGAGCTGATCGTCACGCTGGCGAAAGACAGCGGCGGTGTGGTGGCCGCGGTAGCACGCTGCGGTAACGGGGTGATCACCCCGGCAGTCGAGTCCACCAACCCGGCGCAGCCCGTGGCCGATGTCGAGATCGACACCGAGCCGCTGGCCACCTTCGAGATCGCGGACATCGAATCGGCGTTGACGGCGCCGCTGGTCGCCGTGGCCGCCGACCTGGTCGGCGTGGCGAGCGCTGCCCTGCACCGTTCCGTCGAGCACGCCAACTCTCGGCGTCAGTTCGGCACACCGATCGGCGCATTCCAGGGGATCAAACACGCGCTGGCCGACAACTACGTCGGCCTGGAGCGCGCCCGCAGCCTCACCTACGCGGCGGCGGCCCGGCTTGCGGATACCGGAGCCAGCGCTGCGGCAACGTGGACCGCCGCGGCGCTGGCCAAGGCGGCGGCCGGCGACGCCGCGGCCAACTGTGCGCGCACCGCAGTCCAGGTGCACGGCGCCCTTGGGCAAACCTGGGAGCACGACGTCCACCTCTACGTTCGGCATGCCTGGCAGGGTGCGGCGATGCTGGGCGACAGTCGCGCGCTATACCACGAGGTTGGTCGCCGTTTTGTGAGTGGCGCCGCATGACGAGTCAGGCAAGCACCGAGATCCGATCCGAGGTGGTCGCCGAGTTCGCCACCTGGCTGGCCGATTTCCTGCCCAACGACTACTACGAGCAATACCGCGAGTACCGATGGGATCTCCCGCTGCGGCGTGACTACCAGCGGGCCGCGTTCGAGGCGGGGTGGATACAGCCCACCTGGCCACGCGAGCACGGCGGTCGATCGCTGGGCTTGCGCGCAGCCATGGAAATCCGGCTCGAGGGGGCAATGCGGTCCGCCCCCAAGCTGCCCAACATCGCCGGTCCCAACGTCGCCGCACCCGGCATCCGCCAGTTCGGCACACCTGCTCAGATTGACCGCCTGCTGGTCCCCCTGCTGCGCGGCGACGAATGGTGGGCGCTGGGCATGTCCGAGCCGGAAGCCGGTTCGGACTTCGCCGGCCTGCGCACCCGCGCCGAGCGCGACGGAGACGTGTTCCGGGTCAACGGCCACAAGATCTGGACCACGCAGGCCCATCTCTCGCGCTGGTGCACGCTGTATGCCCGCACCGATCCGGCCGCGCCGAAACACCGTGGCATCTCCTGCCTCATCCTCGACCTGCAGGCGCCAGGGGTGCGGATCGAACCGATTCGGATGGCATCGATCTCCGACGAGACGTTCTGCGAGGTCTTCCTGGAAGACGTCGAGGTGCCGGTGGAGAATCTGCTGGGGCCATGCAACGGCGGCTGGAACGTCGCGTTGTCGTCGTTACAGCATGAGCGCCAGATGATTTGGATCATGAACTGGGTCGAAGTCAAACGCGGACTCGACTCGGTACGAGGTCGCTGCGGTGCGGGCCATGACCAAAGTCACGACATCTACACCGAGCTCGGCTCACTGCTTGCCGATGCCGAAGCGCTGCGGGCCACCGGATATCGCGCGATGGGCAACGAACTCGCCGGACGGCCCAGCCCCGAAGCCGACACCCTGAAACTGCTGGGATCGGTTACATTACAACGTGTTTGGGAACTCAGCGCAGTGGCTGCGGGCCCAGGTTCGGCAGGCGATCCGGATCTCCTCTTCGAACGTCAGGACGCGCTGGCCGCCACCATCTACGGCGGAACATCGGAGGTCCAGCGCAACATCATCGCCGAGCGCGTGCTCGGGCTGCCGAAGGGATGATGATGGATTACGACCTCGGCGATGACGCCGTGCAACTGCGAAGCTACTTACGCGAGCTGATATCCGATAACGTCCCGGCCGACTTCCTGGGCGCCTGCACCGAGGATCCGCAAGACCTGGCTACCACCGAAACGTTCTGCAAGTTGCTGGCCGTCGAGGGGCTGCTGGCGCTGGCCTGGCCGAAAGAGCATGGTGGCGGCGGCGGTTCGGTCTGGCAGCAGACCGTGCTGCGGGAGGAAATGTGGGCTCAGCACGAGCCCCGCGGTCCGCAGTACATGGGAATCAACTGGGTCGGTCCGGCACTGATGCGTTACGGGACAGCCGAACAGAAGGCCAAGCACCTGGCGGCCATCTCATCCGGAGACGTGATCTGGTGCCAAGGCTTTTCCGAACCGGAGGCCGGAACCGATCTCGCCTCGTTGCGTACCCGCGCTGTACCCGACGGCGAGGGTTGGCGTATCACCGGTCAGAAGGTGTGGACGTCGTACGCCCAGATGGCATCGTGGTGCGTGCTGGCGGCGTGCACCGACCCCGACGCCGCAAAACCCAAGCGGCTCACTCTTTTTCTGATCCCCATGGACCGGGCGGGTTTTACCGTGCGGCCGATCCCGTCGATGTTGGGACCCCATCACCTCAACGAGATGTTCTTAGACGACGTGCCGGCGTTCCCCGGCGACGTCCTCGGCGAGCTGGGTGACGGCTGGCGGGTGATGCGAGAAGCACTGGCATTCGAGCGCGTGGGCATCGCACGCTACGCGCGGTGCGAGTCGCTCCTCGAACGGATGCGCACCCGGCTTGGCGAGGACTGGAACCAGCTTCCCGAATCGCTTCGCAGCCGCTGGGTTCGGGCGCTGGTCGACTTGAGGGTGGCCAGACTGCTGGCTTATCGCGCCGTGTCGCTGCAGGACGACCCATCGGCCGGTGCGGCCGCCAGCGCCGCCCGTATCGCCACCACCACCTGCGATCAGCTGGTCGCCGAGCTGCTTTTCGATGTGTTGGGTCCGTCTGCGTTGGACAGCGGCACGGCCGCGGCACTGCACGGGGCGATCGAGGACCACTGGCGCTACGCACAGGCGGCCACCGTGGCATCGGGCACCATCGAAGTGCAACGAATGCTGGTGGCACGAGACGTCTTGGGAGAACATCGGTGAAAACCGCACTGCCAGAAGATATCAGCGACTTCGCTGCCGTCGCCGCCAAGCGGCTTGGACGGCTCGGCGGACCTCAGGCCGCGCTACGCGCCGAAACCGACGACGGCATTCGGGACGCAGCGCGCGCGGCCCTCAGTGAGCTCGGCACGTTCGAGCTCGAAGTCCGGTCGTCATCCGATGACGCACTGGCCGCCGCGGTGCTCTGCCAGGCCGCCGGCGCGACGGCCCTGCCGTATCCGCTCGTCGAGGAGCTAATGGCGATCGACGGCGCCCGACTAGCCCTGGTGGATCCCGAGGCGCCACGCATCGACCATGGCGACCTGCCCGGTGACTGGATCGCCGCCGACCTGAACGGTACCCGCTACCGGCCGCAGCCGGCGTCACGAACCAACGCCAAACTGGGGCCGTTTCTGGTGCCTGCGACTTTGAGTGCACCCGACGGAACGGTCCCGGCCGCTGACGTTAACCTTCATCTCGTGCTGGGATCGTGGCGGATTCTGGGAGCGATGCAGCAGTCGCTGCACATCGTCACCGAGCACGTGCGTGCCCGGGTCCAGTTCGGCAAACCGCTGGCGGACTTTCAGGCCGTCCGGTTCGCGGTAGCCGACGCCTCCGTCGCCGTTCGCGGACTTCACGAACTCGCCAAGTACACCATCTCCCGGCCGGCTAATACGCCGGCGCAAGTTCGTTCTGCCGACGCACTCGTTCTGCGGCTCAAAGCCACCGACACCGCACGGCAAGTGCTGCGTACCTCTCACCAGCTGTTGGGCGCCTTGGGTTTCTGCGACGAGTCCGATGTCAGCGTGCTCGACCGGCACACCCAACCGCTGATCCGGTTGCCGCTGGGCGCCGAGGCACTCGCGCTGCGCCTGATACCCGGCGTTCCCGACGGCTCGCTGGAGACACTGTTCAGTGAACCGGTATCGGCATGAGCTGCGTCGGCGACGATGCAGAGCGAAGCGATGAGGAGGAGCGGCGCCAATGACTGACGCCGGCGACGATGCAGTGGGGGTACCGCCCGCTTGCGGGGGACGAAGCGATGAGGTGGGGGCACGCCCCCACAAGTGGGAGGTACCCCCACCCGCTTGCGGGGGAGAGCGGCGCATATGAGCACCGAGCCCATCGCGTCTGGAGTAACCGACAACCCGTTAGCAGAAGGCATCCCGTTCGGGACCAGACTGCAAGAGCTCGCCGATCAACGGCGCGACGAGCCGGCTGTGACCATTGTCGCGCTTGACGGCACCGCCCAGGCATTGACCTTTGGTGAACTCGACGCCCACGCCAACCAGTGGGGCCGGGCACTGGCGGCCGGCGGCGCTGGAGCGGGTTCGCTTGTCGCACTTGCAATTCAGAATTCGCAACACCTCGTGCTGGCTACGCTGGGGTGCTGGAAGATCGGCGCGGTTCCCATTCCCATGCACTGGGATCTGCCCGAATGGGAGCGAAACCGGGTGCGTGCGGTGATCGAGCCTGCTGTGGTTGTCGACGACCACAGCCGGTGGGAGCTGGCCGCCCGCGCCGCCGGCGAGTCCGAACGTCCGCTGCCCGCAGCCGTTTCCCCCACCGCGAATGGAATCTGCAGCAGCGGTTCAACCGGCGTGCCCAAGGTGATCCTCAACCTGGCGCCGTCGCTCTGGACGCCGCAGCACGGTGAACCGTTTCTGTCCACCTGGACACCCGTCGCTCAACCCCAGACGATCATGGTGCCGGCACCGATGTATCACACCAACGGCTTCGCCACGTTCCTCTTCCTGCTGGCCGGTGACCATCTGGTGGTGCTGGAAAAGTTCGACGCGGCGCTGGTAGTGAACACCATCGAGCGCTACCGGATCACCAACTTCACGGCCACGCCGACGATGCTGGCGCGCATCGCGGCCTTGCCCGACATCCGGCAGCGAGACTTATCCAGCGTCGTCTTCATCCTGCAAGGCGCCGCCGTGATGCCGCCGACGCTGCTGCATACCTGGTTCGATCTACTCAGTCCCGAGCAGATCGTGACGGCCTACGGGATGACCGAGAATCTCGGGCTCACCGCGTTGCGCGGGGACGAGTGGCTGACTCATCCGGGCAGCGTCGGTCGCGGCTTCCGGGACACCGAGATCCGGATTCTGGACGCTGAGAAAAGGCCGGTGGCCGCCGGCGAAGACGGCGACGTGTACCTGCGCGCACCGATGAGCGCGGGATACCGCTACCTGGGCGGGTCGCCGCCGCTGCCGTCGACCGAGGACGGGTTTCGTTCCGCCGGCGACATGGGCCATTTGGACGCCGACGGCTACCTCTATATCGTCGACCGCCGCGCCGACATGATTGTCACCGGCGGCGCCAACGTCTTTCCGGCCGAGGTCGAGTCCGCACTCGCAGGCCACCCAGGCATCGCCGATGTCGTGGTAATCGGCATCTCCGATCCACACTGGGGACGCCGGGTACACGCCGTGGTCCAACGCGCCGACGGTGCCTCGCTCACCGAGCAGCAGGTGATCGAGTACGCCAAGAGCCGGCTGGCCCCCTACAAAGCTCCGAAGACGGTCGAGTTCGTCGACAAGATTCCGCGCACGGCGGCGACAAAAGTCAATCGGTCCGCGATGATCGCCGCCCGGGGCGGGTAACCCCACACCGCGAGTTATCCACAACCAGCAGCCCTGCCAAGAAGAATGAATAGGTATGCCTCTCGGCCCAC
>JBEKNM010000053.1:0-13934 GCA_049522835.1 Mycobacterium sp. | reverse complement strand
AGCGCGCCTCCTACCGCGCTGCCGAGCGCTACCGCCGAGACGGCGACGCCTTGGGTTTCATCTGCGAAACTCATCAGGAGCTGGCTGCGCAGCCTCCGCCCGGCCGGGGCGCGCTGGTGTTGTTCGCCCACTTCGATCCCCAGGGCGTCGTCGATCCGTATGTCGTCTACTACCTGAAAGCGCTGCACGGGCTGGGAGCCACCATCGTTTTCGTCTCCGGTTCGCCGACGCTCACGCCGGAGTCGGTGGCGCCCATCCGCGAATACTGTGCCGGCGTTTACACGCGTCACACGCTTTCGCTGGACTTCGGCTCGTGGCACCTGGCGTGGTGCATCTTGCGGGAGCGCGGCTGGTCGCTTGATCAGTTCGACCGCTTGGTCATCGCCAACGACAGCGTGTACGGTCCGCTGTTTCCCATCGAAGAGATGTGGAGCACGTTCCACGATGCGGACATGTACGGGGCCATCGAAAGTACCGAATTGCGGGTTTCCCACCTGCAGTCCTTCTTTCTGGCCTGGGATCTCAACGCGCGCACCCGCCCGTTCCTCAACGACTTCTGGAATGGCTTCCAGTACATCGTCGACAAGCTTCTCCTTATTCGGCGATACGAGGCCGGCCTATCCACGCGTGCTCAGAAAGCTGGGCTCAGCATCAAACCGTTCATCTCCGTCGCCGCCATCAAAGAAACGTATGGGCTCTCGCCGGAGCATCCGCGGGCCGGCATGTTGGCCAAGAGGCTTGCGGCCAACAACCCCATTTTCTTTTGGGATGGCCTGATCGAGCACCTCCGATTCCCTTTCCTCAAGGCGAGCTTGCCGCGTTACAACAAACCGTGGCAGGACTCCATAGCACAGCTGCGCGAGTTCATCGAGCAGCACACCTCTTACCCGTATGGGCTCATTCAATCGAACGTGGACAGGCTCGGCCTTGGAGAGGCTATCTGGGTCCGACCAAACCCCAAAACCCAGCGAATCCGGACATGGCTCGAGGCGCACAGCGTGTGATGGGAACACGATTGAGCACATCGAGATACGTGTGTCGTAAAAGCCTGGTGCGCAGAGAGAATCCGGGGTCATCATGAAATTCGTCGACACCCTGCGCAGCGAATCCGAGCGCACCAAGGCTGCTCTGCGTTACCGTCGAGAAGGTGACGCCTTGAGCTTCATCTGCGAAACCCACCAGGAGCTTCCCGCGCAGCCTCCGTTCGGTCGGCGCACGCTGATTTTGTTCGCACACTTCGATCCCCAGGGCGTCGTCGATCCGTATGTCGTCTATTACCTGAAGGCGCTGCACGGCCTCGGAGCCACCATCGTTTTCGTCTCGGGGTCGCCGACCTTGACGCCGGAGTCGGTGGCTCCCATCCGCGAATTGTGTGCCGGCATTTACACCCGGCACACGCTGTCACTGGATTTTGGCTCGTGGCACCTGGGGTGGTGGATCCTGAGGGAGCGCGGCTGGTCGCTTGATCAGTTCGACCGGTTCGTCATCGCCAACGACAGCGTGTACGGGCCGCTGTTCCCTATTGAAGAGATGTGGAGCTCGTTCCACGATGCCGACATGTACGGATCCATCGAAAGTACCGAGCAGCTGGTCTCCCACCTCCAGTCCTTCTTTCTGGTCTGGGATCTCAACTTGCGCACCCGCCCCTTCCTCAACGACCTGTGGAATGAGTTCCAGTACGTCGTCCACAAACGGGTGCTGATCTGGCGATACGAGATGGGCTTATCCAAGCGTGCCCGGAAAGCCGGGCTCAGCATCAAACCATTCGTCTCCGCCGCCGCCGTCAAAGAAACCTATGGGCTCTCGCCGGAGCATCAGTGGGCCAGCAGGTTCGCGGTACCCCTCAACAACACCATCTACTTTTGGGACGGCTTGATCGAGCATCTGCGGTACCCGTTTCTCAAGACGATCCTGCCGCGCTACAACACTCCGTGGCACCATTCCATGGCGAACCTGCCCGAATTCATCGAGCAGCACACCACCTATCCCTACGAACTCATCCAATCGAACCTCGACAGGCTCGGCTGCGGAGAGCCTGCCTGGGTCAGGCCCACCCGTTACGCCGTCCTAAAGGACCGGGTCGTCGACGAGATCCTGGACCTGACCACCGCTTCTCGTCGCGGCAACCGCCGCATGACTTCCCCGCCGTAGGAGACGGTGGATTGGTATGTCACCCATTCAGTCCCTCAACTCGCATAACCACGGCTCGAAACGCCGGGGACAGATCAGCAACGCGCGGCCAGCGACTTGAGTCAGTGCGGCCTAGTGTGGGCACATGGTCTCGTCGTGGATCACTGGGAAGGCTCGGAAGGGCATCAGCAGCGGCATCGCCGGACGTGGGCTGTTCGCTACCGATCCGATCGACGCCGGTGAGGTTGTCGCGGTCAAAGGCGGGCATATAGTGACGACGCAGCAGCTACATGAACTTCCCGACCCGTTGCCGAACTCCGAGATTCAAATCGCCGACGGCCTCCACCTCGCAGCGTTGTCGCCTGACGAGTACGAGCCGGTGATGCTGTTTATCAACCACTCCTGCGAGCCCAATGTTGGTTTTGCAGGCAACGTCGTGCTCGTGTCCATGCGCTATGTCGCCGCTTGCGAGGAGCTGACCACCGACTACGCGCTGTTCGACGACTACGACGGGCAAATGAACTGCCAGTGCAACACCGCGCAGTGCCGAGGAGTTATCGACGGGCACGACTGGCGGCGTCCCGATCTGCAGCGTAGATACCGCGGATATTTCGCGTGGTATCTGCAACGCAAGATCACCGAGATGGCCCGCTAGCGCCGCGTCGCAATCATGTGGTGGATACTTAACACCGTTGTGTCGCAAGGTTTTCGCATCCAGCCCTTTAACTGGAACCCTGCTCTGCCGTTACGTTGCTCGCTTCCGAGGGCTTCTGCGGGTTCCGCTTCGCCGGCATCCGGCCTAGGCCGAAGTTAAGTGGTTTGGGCGGGTGTTTTTTTATGGTTTAGCTGGGGTTTTGGGTGTTTTCGGGGTGGGTGTTCTGTCGACGGTGGCCTCAGGTGAGGGTGAGCGGGATCGGGGCTGCGAGGAGGTCGAAGACGCGGCGTTGGGTGTCGGTGGGGGTGCTCAGGGTCGCCACGATGGGTCCGTCGGTGCCGTAGCGGATGTCGTTGCGGGTCAGGGTGGCTAGGTGTGCGAGCAGGCTTTGGTAGGAGCGTGCGGTGTGGCCGTCTGGGGTGGTCTTGTGGGTGGCTTTGCGGTGCGCGCCGGGTGATCTGATGGCGGGTGCGACGGGATCTGTTCGGGTGGTGGGATTTTCGTCGGTGAACGTCAGCGGCGCGACGGCCTGGCGCAGGTGCCAGGTGAGGTAGGCGGCCAGGAAACAGATCAGCACGTGTGCGCGGACCCGGTCGTCGAGGTGGTGGTGGATGGGGCGCAGGTCCAGGTCGATGGTTTTAAGGGACCGGAAGTCGCGTTCGACGCGGGAGAGGTTTTTGTAGGCGCCGATGACGGCGGCGGTGTCGAGTTCGTCGGCGGCGATGGTGGTGCGTAGCAGGTAGATGCCGTCCAGGGCGGTTTCGGTGTCGATGCTGGTCTGGTTGCGGGTGATGGTGAGGCTGGTGTTGGTGATGGCCAGCCCGAAGTGTTTGGCCATCTTGTATTTTCCCAGCATGGCACCGACCCGTAGCCCGATCTTGTCGGCGCCGCGCAGCCGCCCGGCGTGCACCGAGGCCAGGATCGGGGCCAGGGCTTTCTCGGTGGCGGTCAGCAGTGCATTTCTCTTGCGGGCGCGTTCGTCGGCCAGGGCGGGGTTGCGGCAGGCGATCAGCCGTTCCCCGGGGTAGTCGGGGTGGCTGATTTCGGCGAAGTTGACGGTGTCGAACAGCGACATTTGCAGGGGCCCGTCATCGGCGGCCAGCGCAGCGATCTGCGGGGCCCGCAGCGCGGTCAGCCAGCCGATCCCGCCCAGCTCGGCCAGGGCGGCGATGCGGGCGGCGGTGATCATGCCGCGGTCGCCGACCATCACCATGTTGGTCAGCGCGAAGGTGTCTTTGACCGCGGTGACTGCCGCGGTGAAGGCGGTCGGGTCGGCGGTGTTACCGGCAAACACCCGGATCGCGACCGGGCGCCCGTCGGGGTCGGTGAGCAGCCCGTACTCGATCTGTTCACAGCCCTTCTTGCCGTCGCGAGAGTAGCCGCGGGCGGCCAGCTCGCAATGGCGCCCGGTCACCCAGGAGGAGGACAGGTCGAACATCGCGATCCGCGACGGGTTCCCCGCCGGGCCCAGATGCTTTTTGGCCAGCCGCTTTTCGATGTCGTCTTGGCGAGTCAACAACCAGTCCATCGCCGAATACACCTCGTCGGTGTGGATCGCGCTGACCGCCAGATCCGGACCCAAGGTGGTGTCAGACCACCAGCCGATGGTGGCCAGTTTCGAGGCCGGGACCACCGCGCGGGCCAGGATCAGGGCCATCGCTACCTGCCGGGCCCGGCACGGCGGCCCCAGCAACTCCGCCAAGCCCAGCTGTTTGGCCATCACCGTGGCCGCGGCGAGATGACCATGCGGGCGCGAGCACTGCACCGTCGCGATCGAGGCCACCGAGGCCAGCGACTCGCCGGCCAACACCGCCTTGACCGCGGCAATCGCTGCAGGTGGCAACGCGGACAGATTCGCCAGCGTCTCGTTGCGCACGGTGCCGTTATCCCGGAACGATCGACGCAGCAGAAACGATTCGTAAACCCGCTCGACACCATCTTTCCCGGTGTACTTGCGTCGCTGCACAGCGACATGAACCGCACCAGACCCCTTGGCCATAAAACGATTCTACCGCACAACCCCCACACACTCAGGCAATATTAGTGACTACACACCGTCGTGTCTCGGCGAGATCACCCCAGCTCAATCACCACAATCACCGAAGAACCCGACTTAACTTCGGCCTAGCCAAGCGCGGCCGCCAGGTTCGACATGGATGCGATGTGGATCAGCGCGATGTCGAGCGCGATCCCGCGTAGTCGACAACCCTGCGTCTCTGCGGACCACGCGTCCACAATCCTGCTGAAGAGGGCCTGGTCGTCTTGCTCGCCGGGGTTGCCACCGGCGTCGTGTCGGCCGACCGCGGCGGCGATGGTGTCGGCGACCTGGTCCAGCGCAGCTCGCTCGGCGCGCTTGTCCGTTGCCGCCACCGCCGCCATCCTGTCGGGGTGCACGAAAGCATCGGCGCCGTCCAGGGTGTCGAAGGCGCGCACCAGACGCTCGAAGGCCGCCCCATCGGCTGATCCAGGTCCCGCCCATGAGGCGAGCCCCATCCGGTGGCCGAGCCGCCGGGCGAGATCGAAGACATCCACCGAACCGGCCGGCCCCAGCTCGGCGGTGGTCCGCTCGAGCGCCCGGTCCAGGTTGGTCAGATAGGTAACCACGTCGTCGCGCCGAAAAAGCGTGTTAGGCAGGATACGACGCCCGGCGAAGATGTCGTCGGGAAGCTTGCGCCGCAACATCAGATAGTCGGCGACCGCCTTGCTGGCCGTCTCCTCGGTGAGCGCGTAGAACGACTCGACACCAGTGGGGGAGAACGTGAACAGATAGTGTTCCCGGCCGCTCTCCACGACGAATGTGTCGCCGTGTCGTGCCCGCGCCGCGGCGATCGCGGCGACAGCGTCGTCGACGGTGACATCCCAGGGCAGACCGGTTCTCTCCGCGTACGGCGGACTGGGAACCGGGTAGGCGCCGATCACGAACTACCGCACGTCCGATTCCGCAGCCGGTCCACCACACCGCGCAGCGCGTGCTCGGTCACTGACAACGGGGACATCACAATCTCGCCCGCGCTGACCATGTAGTCGATCCGCCCGACGATGGCTTCTACCGGCTCGACCAGGGTGATGAGCCGTTTCGCGAGATTATCCAGGCTGGACAGCGTGCCCTCCAGGTGATCCAGACCGCCTTCCAAGCGTTCAACCGTGGCGTTCAAGGCAGACAGCGAACTGTTCAGCTCTTTCATCGTTGTGCTCAGGCCGTCGAGGACGTCTTCGACCTGCTCCACCGTCTTGTCGGCGTTCAACGCGGCCTGGGTGAGGGTCTTGATCCGGCTTCGCTCGGGCCCGCTGCGCACCGTTCTGTCTGCCATGACAGTCATTATTGCCCCAGGACGCAGGCGATCGGCCCCGGCGACGGGGTTACCCGGATTGGCCGGGAAGCTTGCCCGCAGCCTGCTCGTCGAGCAGCCAGAGAGTGGTTTCCCGCCCGACAGCCCCGGCGGCCGGTATCGACACCGGTTGGGCGCCACCGATGGCAGCGGCCACCGCGTCGGCTTTGGCCGCCCCGGACACCATCAACCAGACCTCACGGGAATGCTGGATTGCCGGCAGTGTCAAGGTGATTCGTCGCGATGGCGGTTTCGGGGAGTCTTCGACCGCGATCACCATGCGGGTTGCCTCGAGCACGGCCGCGGTGTCTGGGAACAGCGAGTTGATATGGCCCTCAGGTCCCATTCCCAGCAGGTGGACATCGAAATTCGGTACCGGCTCACCGGGCTCGGCGTTGGCCGCCAGCAACTGTTCGTAGGCCAGTGCCGCAGTGGCCAGATCGCTGCCGAATTCACCGTCGCTGGCCGGCATCGCGTGCACGCGGCTGGACGGGATATCGATGTGATCGAGCAGAGCCGCCCGCGCCTGCTTTTCGTTGCGCTCGTCATCGTCCTCAGGAACGTAGCGCTCGTCGCCCCAAAAGAGGTCCACCTTGGACCAATCGATCTGCTCTCCCTGCTTGCCGAGATACTCCAGCAGCCCGACACCGTTGCCGCCACCGGTCAGCACGATCAGTGCTCGACCCCTGGCTGCCACGGCGCTCTGGATGACATCGATCAGTCGTCGGCCGGCGGCGCTGACCAGGGTGTCGCTGTCCGGGAAGATCTCTATGACGCTGCTCACTTGTACTGCACTTTATCAATGCCTTGAAGCGCGGAGAAGTAGATCTCATCGGGATCCAGCCTGCGCAAATCTTCGGCCAGGCACTCGCGGGTTTCCCTGCGCGCCAACGGGACCAGCGCTTCTGGCCTGCTCGTCCGGCTCAGGGTGGCAGTGGTGCCCTCCTGCGGCCGGCTCAGGACGATGGTCTCGCTCTTCCGTTCCAGCTCGACCTTGAGCTCACCGACCGCCCGGTGCACCGGACCGTCGATACGGCCGGCCAGCCAGCCTGCCAGAACGTCCAGCGCGGGTTCGGTCTTCAACCCCGAAACCAGGGCCGACTCAATCGGCTCGTGGGGTTTCTGGTCGACCGCCGAGGTCAGCAGCGCCCGCCAGTAGGTGACACGGCTCCAGGCCAGATCGGTGTCGCCTGCGGTGTATCCGGCCAGCCGGTTCTTGATCGCCGTCAGCGGGTCGGTGCAGTTGGTTGCATCGGTGATCCGTCGAATCGCCAACTTGCCCAACGGATCTTGGGCGGGTACAGCCGGAGCGATATCGGGCCACCACGCCACTACCGGAATGTCGGGAAGTAAAAAGGGGATGACGACGCTGTCGGCGTGGCCGGCCAGCGGCCCGAATAGACGCAGCACCACGATCTCACTGGCGCCGGTATCGCCCCCCGAGCGCAGTTGTGCGTCCAGTCGCGCTTCGGCGGCCTCGGGATCTTCTCTGGTCACCACGATGACCCGGCTGGGATGCTCATGGCTGGCACCGTTGGCTGCCTCGATGGAATCTTCCAGCATGGCGTCGCTGTCCGGCGCGATGATCAACGTCAGCACCCGGCCCATCGTGACCGCACCGGACCTTGCCCGAAGCTCGTCGAGTTTCTTGTTGACCGCGGTGGTGGTGGTGTCGGGCAGGTCAACTATCATCGGCGCCGCTCCTCCTCATCGCTTCGCTCTGCATCGTCGCCGGCGCGGATCATCGGCGCCGCTCTCCCCCGCAAGCGGGTGGTGCCCCCACCTCATCGCTGCGTACCAAATCGTCGCCGGCGCGGATCATGGGCGCCGCCATTCCCGGCCGGTCCGCCGCAGCATTTCGAAGGATGACTCCGGGCCCCAGGTGCCGCTCTCATAGGGGTCGGGCTTGCCGTGCGTCGCCCAATGGTCCAGGACGGGATCGATTATCTCCCAAGCAAATTCGACCTCCGCATTGACCGGGAAAAGGGACGGCTCACCAAGCAGCACGTCGAGGATCAAGCGTTCATAAGCCTCGGGGGAATCTTCGGCGAACGCAGACCCATAGGAGAAGTCCATGTTGACATCGCGGACCTCCATCGCGCTGCCCGGGACCTTGGAACCGAAGCGCAAGGTGATTCCTTCGTCGGGCTGTACCCGGATGACCAGCGCGTTGGCGCCCAGCTCGTCGGTCATGGTGGCGTCGAATGGTAGATGCGGCGCACGTTTGAAGACCAACGCGATCTCGGTCACCCTGCGGCCCAGCCGTTTTCCGGTTCGCAGGTAAAACGGCACGCCGGCCCAGCGGCGGGTGTCGACCTCGAGCGTGATGGCCGCGTATGTCTCGGTGGTGGAGTCCTTGGCGAACCCCTCTTCGTCGAGCAGACCGACTACTTTCTCCCCGCCCTGCCATCCGGCGGTGTACTGACCGCGGCTGCTGGTCTCATCGAGCGGCTCCGCAAGCTGGGTCGCCGATAGCACTTTGATTCTCTCGGCCTGCAACGCGTTCGGCTTGAAGCTGACCGGCTCCTCCATGGCAGTCAGCGCCAGTAGTTGCATCAGGTGGTTCTGGATGACGTCGCGGGTGGCACCGACGCCGTCGTAGTAGCCGCCCCGTCCGTCGAGTCCGATG
Organism: Mycobacterium sp.; assembly: GCA_049522835.1. GTDB lineage: Bacteria > Actinomycetota > Actinomycetes > Mycobacteriales > Mycobacteriaceae > Mycobacterium. Next base: position 5,191 of record JBEKNM010000053.1, on the reverse strand, counting down.
TCCTCGGCCATGGTGATCTGCACGTGGTCGACGTAGTGGGCGTTCCAGATCGGGTCGAACAGCTGATTGGCGAACCGCAGCGCCAGGATGTTCTGCACCGTCTCCTTGCCCAGGTAGTGGTCGATCCGGAATACCGACTCCTCGGGGAACACGGAATTCACCACATGGTTGAGGTCGCACGCGCTTTTAAGGTCGTGGCCGAAGGGTTTCTCGATGACCACCCGGCTCCAGCTGCCGTCTCGCTTATCGGCGAGCCCCGATTTGTGCAGCTGCTCGCACACCACCGGAAACGACTTGGGCGGGATCGCCAGGTAGAAGGTGTGGTTGCCGCCGACGCCGCGCTCGGCATCCAGCTTGTCCAGGGTTTCGGCCAGCCGGCCGAACCCGGCTTCGTCGTCGAACGCGCCCTGCACGAACCGCAACCCGTCGGCCAGCCGTTCCCAGTTCGCCTGGCGAAACGGGGTACGGCAGTGTGCTTTGACGCTGTCGTACACCTCTTGCGCGAACCTTTCGTGATCCCAGTCGCGGCGGGCGAAGCCCACCAGGGAGAAGGTGGGCGGTAGTAACCCGCGGTTGGCCAGGTCGTAGATCGCCGGCATCACCTTTTTGCGGGCCAGGTCACCAGTGACGCCGAAAAGCACCACGGCACAAGGGCCGGCGATCCTGGGCAGTCGCTTATCCCACTTGTCCCGCAGCGGATTGTGCCACTGGTCGGCGCCGGCGCCCTTGGAGTCCGCAGGGCTCATTTGTCAGCGGAACCGAGTTGTTTCTGCGTTTCGCTCAGCAGCTGACTCCAGGAATCAATGAACTTCTCCACACCTTCGTCCTCTAGCACCACGAACACGTCGGTCAGGTCGATCCCGGCGGCCTCCAGCTTGTCGAACACTGCCTGGGACGCCGAAGCGGTGCCGCTGATTACGTCACCGGTGACGACACCGTGATCAGCAACGGCGTCCATCGTCTTCTCCGGCATGGTGTTCACGGTGTATGGAGCGACCAGTTCGGTGACATACATGGTGTCGGAGTAGGCGGGGTCCTTGACGCCGGTGGAAGCCCACAGCGGGCGCTGGACCCGGGCCCCATCGGCCTTGAGTGCCTGGAAGCGATCTCCGTTGTCGAAGACATCTTGGTAGGCGGCGTAAGCGAGCCGCGCGTTGGCGACACCGGCCTGACCTCGCAACTCGAGTGCCACCTCGGGGCCGATCTTCTCGAGTCGCTTGTCGATTTCGGTGTCCACGCGGGAGACGAAAAACGATGCCACCGAGTGGATCTTGGACAGGTCGTGTCCGGCTTCGCGGGCCTTCTCCAACCCGGTCAGGTAGGCGTCCATTACCTCGCGGTGCCGCTCGACGGAGAAGATGAGCGTGACGTTGACCGAAATCCCTTCCGCCAGAGCGGCGGTGATCGCCGGCAGGCCGGCCTTGGTGGCCGGGATCTTGATGAGCAGATTCGGCCGGTCGACGATCTTCCACAGCTCGATAGCCTGCTGGATTGTCTTATCGGTTTCGTGCGCGAGCCGTGGGTCGACCTCGATCGACACCCGGCCATCGATTCCCCCGGAGGCTTCCCATTGCGGAGCCAGCACGTTGCATGCGTTGCGCACGTCGTCGGTGGTGACAGTGCGGATGGTGGCATCCACGTCGGCGCCGCGCTCGGCCAGCTCGGCGATCTGGGCGTCGTAGGCGTTGCCGTCCGCGAATGCCTTCTGGAAGATGGATGGGTTAGTGGTCACGCCGACAACACTCTTGGTGTCGATCAGCTCCTGCAGGTTGCCGGATTGCAACCGGTCCCGCGACAGGTCGTCCAGCCAAACGGATACGCCTGCAGCACTCAGCGCAGCGAGGTTGGGATTCTGACTGCTCATCTGAATCACCCTTTCTCAGTTATCAATTGCCTGCTCCGCGGCAGCAGCGACGGCTTCAGCGGTGAAGCCGAATTCACGGAACAAAGTCTTGGCGTCGGCGGATTCGCCGTAGTGCTCGATAGAGACGATCTTGCCGGTGTCCCCGACAAGCTTGTGCCACGATTGCGCGACGCCGGCCTCGACGGCCACCCGGGCGGACACCGACGGAGGCAGCACGTGGTCGCGATAGTCGTCCGGCTGGGACTCGAACCACTCGACACACGGCATCGACACCACCCGTGCGACAACGTCCTTGTCTGCCAACAACTTCTGCGCCTCAACCGCGAGCTGGACTTCGGAGCCGGTCCCGATCAGAACGACGTCGGGATCCTCACCGCCGTCGTCACCCAGGATGTAGCCGCCGCGGGCAACGCCCTCGACGTTGGTGCCTTCCAGCACCGGCAAACCTTGGCGGGTCAGGATCAGGCCCACCGGCCCACTGCCATTGCCGCGGGACAGGATTGTGTGCCAGGCGTAGGCCGTCTCGTTGGCGTCGGCAGGGCGAACCACCGAGAGCCGGGGGATGGCGCGCAGCGCCGATAGGTGCTCGATCGGCTGATGCGTCGGGCCGTCCTCACCGAGCCCGATGGAATCGTGGGTCCAGACGTAGATGGTGTCGATATCCATCAGAGAAGCCAGTCGTACTGCCGGGCGCATGTAGTCGGAGAACTGCAGGAACGTGCCGCCGTAAGCCCGGGTCGGGCCGTGCAGCACGATTCCGGACAGGATGGCACCCATCGCGTGCTCGCGAATCCCGAAATGCAGCGTGCGGCCATACCAGTGGGCGGTGTAGTCCTTGGTGGAAATCGACGGCGGGCCAAAGGAGTCGACACCCTTCATGGTGGTGTTGTTGCTGCCTGCCAGGTCAGCCGAACCGCCCCACAACTCCGGCAGTTTGGGTCCCACCGCCGACAGCACCTCGCCAGAGGCCGCGCGAGTGGCCAATGCCTTCGAGCCGGGTTCCCAGTGCGGAATGTCGTCGTCCCAGCCGTCGGGCAACTGCTGGGCGGTCAACCGGTCCAGCAGTGCCTTGCGTTCGGGTTCGCGCTGCGCCCACGCCTCGAATTCCGGTTGCCAGCGGTCGTGGGCCTCTTTGCCGCGCGCCACCAACCCCCGGGTGTGGGTGATGACGTCCTCGCGGACCTCGAACGTCTTGTCGGGATCGAATCCGAGAATCTTCTTGGTGGCGGCCACCTCGTCGTCGCCGAGAGCCGAGCCATGCGCCTTTCCGGTGTTCATCGCGTCCGGCGCCGGATAGCCGATGATGGTGCGCAGCGAGATGAACGACGGCCGGTCGGTGGCGGCCTTGGCGTTGGCGATGGCCTCCTCGATGCCGACGACGTTCTCGCCGCCTTCGACCTCCTGCACGTGCCAGCCGTAGGCCCGGTAGCGGGCCGCGGTGTCCTCACACAGCGCGATGTTGGTGTCGTCCTCGATCGAGATCTCGTTGTGGTCGTAGAACACGATGAGGTTGCCCAGCTGCTGGACACCCGCCAGCGACGACGCCTCCGAGGTCACGCCTTCCTCGATGTCGCCGTCGGAGGCGATCACATAGATGAAGTGGTCGAACGGGCTGGATCCCGGTGCGGCGTCCGGGTCGAACAGGCCGCGCTCATAGCGCGACGCCATCGCCATGCCTACCGCCGATGCCAGGCCCTGGCCGAGCGGGCCCGTGGTGATCTCAACACCTCTGGTGTGCCTGAACTCTGGGTGCCCGGGCGTCTTGGATCCCCAGGTGCGCAGCGACTCGATGTCGGACAGCTCCAGACCGAAGCCGCCGAGGTAGAGCTGCAGGTAGAGGGTCAGGCTGCTGTGCCCGCAGGACAGCACGAACCGGTCGCGGCCCAGCCAATGGGGGTCGCTGGGGTCATGGCGCATCGCGCGCTGGAAAAGGGTGTAGGCCAGCGGGGCCAGGCTCATCGCCGTCCCGGGGTGGCCGTTGCCGACTTTTTGCACCGCGTCAGCCGCCAGCACCCGGATGGTGTCGACAGCGACCGAGTCGATCTGGGCCCAGTCGTCGGGGTGGTGCGGTTGGGTCAGCGTGGAGATCTCTTCGAGTGTGGTCACAGATCCAATCCTTGGGTCATCAACGTGATCAGTGTCCAACCCTAGTGCCGGAGTGCCAGCGTTTGCAGTACGCAATCTTGGGTACTCGGTGCCGGCCCGCCAAAATGACCGGTGGACGCCGCACACCTTGCGATTAGTCCCGTAATCGGGAAATTCCGCGTAAATAGACCCTCGGGGAGGGCCGCGGCCGTCCCGCGGTCTACCATCGTGCGTAGTAGATGCTGCGCGCTGCAGCGACCCCGAGGAGTTAATGCGTGAGCGTTCGCGGGCGCGTCGCGTCGAGCCGAGTACTCGGCGCGGTGCTGACTTACCTGGCGCTGACAAAGCCGCGGGTCATCGAGCTGCTGCTGGTCACCGCGATACCCGCGATGCTGCTGGCTGACCGCGGCACCGTGAATCCGCTGCTGATCTTCAACACGTTGATCGGCGGGATATTGGCCGCGGGTGGTGCCAACACGCTTAACTGTGTGGCCGACGCCGATATCGACAAACTGATGAAGCGGACCGCGCGCCGGCCGCTGGCCCGGGCCGCGGTGCCTAGGCGAAATGCCCTGGTGCTCGGGGTTGTGTTGAGTGTGGGCTCGTTCTTCTGGCTGTGGTGGACGACCAATCTGCTGTCGGGACTGCTGGCCGTCGCCACGATCGCGTTCTACGTGTTCGTCTACACGCTGCTGCTCAAGCGCCGTACGTCGCAGAACGTGGTGTGGGGCGGTGCGGCCGGGTGCATGCCGGTGATGATCGGGTGGTCGGCGGTCACCGGCACCATCGGCTGGCCGGCGTTGGTCATGTTCGCGATCATCTTTTTCTGGACGCCGCCGCACACCTGGGCGTTGGCGATGCGGTACAAGGACGACTACAAAGCCGCCGGCGTCCCGATGCTGCCGGCCGTGGCGACCGAGCGTCAGGTCACCAAGCAAATTCTGATCTACACCTGGCTGACCGTGCTGGCGACGCTGGTGCTGGCGCTGGCGACCGGTTGGCTGTACGCAGCGGTCGCCGTGCTGGCCGGAGTGTGGTTCTTGGCGATGGCCCACCAGCTGTACGCCGGGGTGCGCGCCGGCGAGTCGGTCAAGCCGCTGCGACTGTTCCTGCAGTCGAACAACTACCTGGCGGTGGTGTTCTGCGCGTTGGCGGTCGACTCGATGATCGCATTGCCGACTTTGTTCTGAGCGCTGGGCTCAGAACCAGGGCGATTCAAAACCGGGCCCGCACCTGGCCAAC
>JBEKNM010000052.1:0-13948 GCA_049522835.1 Mycobacterium sp. | reverse complement strand
GGCCAACACCAGCGCGCGGGTAAGCAGCCGGTAGTTGCGGGTAACCCGGTGCCACGAAGCCTCATATGACTCCGGTGCGTCGTCGATGATGGCGTTGATGACCGCACCGGCTTGTTTAACGGCGAGGCTGACACCTTCGCCGGTCAGTGCGTCTTCGTACCCCGCGGCGTCACCCACCAACAGCACCCGTCCCGCGACTCGGCGGGAGACCACCTGGCGCAGCGGGCCGCAGCCGCGGGCCTGCCCGCGGCCGGCGCCCTCGAGTTGCCGGGCCAGCCGCGGGAACCATTCGAGGTCGGGCTGTCCGCGAGACAGGATCGCCACGCCGACCAGATCCGGTTCCACCGGCGTCACGTACGCCTCACCCCAACGGGACCAATACACTTCGACGAACTCCGACCACGCCGGCACCTTGAAGTGCCAACGCACGCCATAGCGCCGTGGCGTCCCGGCCGTGGCTTTGATTCCTACCGCGCGCCGGACCGCCGAATGCAGTCCGTCGGCTCCTACCAACCACTTCGCGCGAACGCCGGCGGCCGTCACTCCATGTGCGTCCTGCTGGACGTTTGTCACCTTCGTCCGGATCCATTCGGTGTCTTGCTCTTTGGCCCGCGCCGCCAGCGCTGCATGCAATGTGGTGCGTCGCACCCCCCGGCCCGGTCCGCTGCGAAACAGCCCCTCGGCCCGACGATGTTCACTCACATAGGCGATCCCGCGGAACGGCATGCCGGCCGGGTCGACACCCAGCGACGTCAATTCGGCAAGCCCGCCGGGCATCAGCCCCTCGCCGCACGCCTTATCGATGGGGTCTTCTCGCGGCTCGGCCACGATTACCGAAAGTCCGTGCCGGCGCGCCTGTAACGCGGTGGCGAGTCCTCCGGGACCGCCGCCGACGATCAGCAGGTCGGTGTCGTAGTTCGTCACGTGTAACCCTTCGTCACGTGTAACCCAATACGGAGTTCTCTACCCGGATGCGCACACTGAGCAGGATCGCGTTGGCGACCGTGAAACTAGCGGCGGTCAGCCACGCGGTGTGTACCAGCGGGAGCGCGAACCCCTCGGCCACCACGGCAACGTAGTTCGGGTGGTGTAGCCACCGGTAGGGCCCCCGCTGCACCAGGGGCGCCTCCGGCAACACGATCACGCGAGTGTTCCACCGGTGGCCCAGCGACGTGATACACCACCAGCGCAGCCCCTGGCTCAGCGCAACTACGGCCAGCATCGGCCAGCCGAGCCAGGGGATGAACGGGCGGTGCAGTGCCCACGGTTCGACGATGCAACCGATTAGCAGTGCGGCGTGGATGGCGACCATCACGACGTAGTGCGGGCGACCAAACTCCTTGCCGCCCTGCGCAAAAGACCATTGCGCGTTTCGGTTGGACACCACCAGTTCCACCAGGCGTTCGATCCCGATCGCCAGGATCAGCACGTAATACATCTATCTACTATCTCTCGACAAGCTCTACCAGGCCAGCAGTACTAGCTCGGAGCAGAAAGCCGGGCCCATCGCGATCATCAGCCCAATCGAACCCGCCGGTGGCGGATCGGCCAAGTTGGCCCGAAGCACATCCAGCACCGACACCGAAGACAAATTGCCGTTGATACGCAATGAGTTTCGCGTGTGATCAAGGGCGTCTGCAGGCAGGTCCAAGATATTCTCAACCGCCTCGATCACCCGCGGGCCGCCGGGATGGCAGACCCAGGCCGAGATGTCCTGCGGGGTCAGTCCATGGTCAGCGAGGAACTGGCGGACATCTTCGCCCAGGTATTTCTCGGTGACGGTCGCGACGTCGGCCGACAAGACGATCCGGAAGCCGTCAGTGCCGATCTTCCAGCCCATGACTTCTTCCGTGTCGGGGTAGATCCGGCTCCGGGTGGCCAGCACCCTAGGACCGGTGCGTCCTCGAGCATCTTCAGCAGCGCGGTTGGCGCCCTTCGCGATGACAGCGCCGGCGCCGTCCCCGAACAGGCTGCTAGCGACCAGATTGGCCACCGAATTGTCTTGGCGCTGAATGGTCAACGAGCACAGCTCGACCGCCAGCAGGGCGGCCACGTGATCGGGAAACGCACGCAGGTAGTCATGCATGCGCGCCGTCCCGGCCACGCCGGCGACACAGCCCAGGCCAAACAGCGGGACGCGTTTGACGTCCTGGCGCAGGCCGACCCGTGCCGCCAGCCGCGCCTCCAGTGTCGGTACTGCAAGCCCGGTAACCGTCGTCGAAAAGACGATGTCGACCTCCGACGGCTTGACCTTTGCCTCGTCAAGCGCCGCGAGAAATGCCTGCTCAGCCAGGTCGAGGGCGACCTCGACGAAGGCCTCGTTCGCTTCGGTGAAACCCGTCAGCTGCTTGTAGCGAGACAGCGGCAATGCAGTGTGGCGGGACTCAACACCACTGCTGAGAGCGAACCGCCGAAACTCCGGGCCGGCGAAGTCGGTCAGCGCGCCGATGAGCTCGTCCTGGCTGTAATAGTTTTGCGGGAACTTCACTGCGACTGCTGCGACTGACGGATCTGCGTTGGCGGTGGGTGTTTTCAAACCGAGGCTTCCGAAGTCGCCCCCTGTGATGTTATCCATGTACCAGGTTACGGTGCCGTAGGTGGATCGGTTCAAAGCTCTTCGGTAAATCCTTTGACCAGCGGACATTACAGTTGTGGCCATGTGTGCGCGGTCACAGCCTCGACTGTGATACCCCCAACCTCAGGCGGTTTCGGTGCCCGCGGCGTCGCCGGTAGGTTGGACCTGTGCGGATTCTGGTAACCGGTGCCACCGGCTATGTGGGATCGCGCCTGGTGCCGGCATTGTTGGCGGATAACCACGAGGTGGCAGTCACCAGCCGAAACCCGGCCCGTCTCAAGCGTTTCGGCTGGTTCGACGACGTGACGCCGGTCACGCTCGACGCTTCCGATCCCGTGTCGGCGCAGGCGGCGTTTGCCGATTCCAAGGATGGCGCGGGCCCGGTCGACGTGATGTTTTACCTGGTGCATGCGATCGGTCAACCGGACTTCCGCGACGCTGACTACGCCGCAGCCGCCAACGTGGCAGCCGCTGCCAAAGAATCCGGTGTGCGGCGCATCGTCTACCTGGGCGGTTTCGTGCCCAACGACGAGACACTGTCCGAGCACCTGGCCAGCCGGGCTGAGGTGGCCCAAGCCCTGACAGTCGAGGGCGGCCCGGAACTGGTGTGGCTGGGCGCGGCGATAATCATCGGCGCCGGCTCGACCTCGTTCGAGATGATGAGGTACGTCGGCGACCGGTTCCCACTCATCCCGATACCGAACTGGATGGATAACGCGATCGACCCGATCTCCATCCGCGACGTGCTGCACTATCTCGTCGCCGCGGCAGACGCTGACCGGATACCCGCGGGCGCCTATGACATTTCTGGCCCGGACACCACGTCCTACCGCGACCTGCTCAAGACATATGCGCGCATCTCCGGCAGGTGGCACGCCGCTCTACCGGTCGGCAGAGTCGACACCGCGCTGGCATCACTGATCGCGGGGGTCGCACTGCCAGTGCCCCCCGGATTGGCGGGAGACCTGGTCGAGTCGCTGGACCACCCGATGGTGGCATCCGTCAGCGGCCTGCGAGGTCGGGTGCCCGACCCGCCCGGCGGTCTGCTCGGCGTCGAAGATGCCATTTCCCTGGCATTGGCGGGCCAGTCGAACCGCCCGCCCCAGCCGGTCAATGCCCTGGCCGATCCCCATCAACTCGCCGATACCGATCCCGCATGGGCCGGCGGTGACGCGCTGCGCATCCGGCGGCTCGCCCGGGCGATCACGCCGCCCATCGCGCGACCCACTCTGAGGCTGGTGAATCTCGTTCCCGGCCCGCTGGCCGGAGCGCTGCGAACCGGCCTCGACATCCTGGTCGCTCTGAACCCGAAGGTTCATTCGGCATGAACCAGGCCCCCACTCCGTACCACACCAGCGTGCGCTCCGAACTACGCCGTGCGATCACCAATGTCGCTGCGCCCCGGAATGAATCGCCCGGCGTCGTGCGACGCCGACGCGTCGTCGTCGCAATCGCGCTGGTGCTAGGCGCCACGGTGCTGGGCTTTTCGTTGCGGCGCGCGCCAGGCGAGTCAAGCTTCTATTGGCTGACCCTGGCGCTGGCGGCGGTGTGGACCGCCGGTGCGTTCATCTCAGGGCCGCTGCATCTAGGCGGCATCTGCTGGCGCGGGCGCAACCAGCGCCCGGTCATCTCCGGCACGATCATCGGCCTGCTGGTTGGCGGAATCTTCGTGCTGGGCGGACTGATCGCCAGGGAGATTCCGGCCATCTCAACCCTGATCGCCCGGGTGCTGCAGTTCGCTCATCAGGGGTCGTTTCTGCTGGTAGTGGTGATCACCGTGGTCAACGGAATGGGCGAGGAGATTTTCTTCCGCGGCGCGCTGTATACCGCGCTGGGCCGGCACCACCCGGTGGTTGTTTCGACCATCTTGTACGCGTGCGCGAGCATGGCCAGCGGGAACCCGATGCTCGGATTCGCCGCGATCATCCTCGGGACGGTTTGTGCGTTGGAGCGCCGCGCCAGCGGCGGGGTGCTGGCACCGGTGCTGACTCACTTCGTGTGGGGCCTGATCATGGTGCTCGTGCTGCCCCCGTTGTTCGGGGTTTGACTGCTCTGCGTTGCGACCCGATGCTGTTATCGGGCCGAAGCGGCAGCTCGGCCGACAATGTCCCGAGTTAACGCGCGCAGCGCGACGGTGCGCATGGGCCGCGCCGCAAACCAGTACAACCGGCCCAGCATGCCGCTCGGGAAAAAGATCGCCCGTTGCGTGTACCTGCTACCACCACCGTCTTGCGGTGCAACCTTGATTTCTAGCCACGCCTGTCCCGGTGAGCGCATCTGGGCGCGCAGCAGCAGCGTGGCGCCGGGCTGGCGCTCCGCCACGCTCCACCGGGTGACCCAGCGGCGTCGCCACCACCGGCTGCCGTTGCCAGCACCCTCGGCCGCTTTCCACACGTCGGCAGGTTCTGCAACGGTCACGGCGGTCCGCACGTCGGTGTAGACAGTCTCGCCCGCCCAGTCCGGGTCGCAGGGCAGCGGCTCGGCCGGCTCCGATCGCAGCGAGGCCCATGTTGGATCGGGCAGGCCCCGCGTCGCGCGGTTGAGTGCCAGCGCGACAGCGCGCCGGTAGCCGGTCAGCCCGCGCGGCGGCGGCTCGATGATGGTGTCGACATCGGAATTACGCATCACCGCGTCGCATTCCAGCGATTCGGTCAGCGGCCGCGCCAATCCCGGGGGAATCGGTGTCACGGTCCCGACCCACAAGCTGGCGATCGTCGGCGTCAGGAATGGCAGCACGATCAGGTAACGCCTGCCCAAACCCGCCACCTCGGCGTAGATCCGCATCATGTCGCCGTACTCCAATACATCGGGGCCACCGATATCCCAGGTTCGCGATGAGGCCACGGGTGCCGTTGCCGCGGCGACCAGGTAGTGCAGCACGTCGCGTATCGAGATGGGCTGAATTCTGTTGTGCACCCACTTGGGCGTGGTCATCAGCGGCAACCGATCGGTGAGGTGCCGGATCATTTCAAATGAGGCTGACCCCGACCCGATCACCACTCCGGCCTGCAGCACCACCGCCTCGATCCCCGAGTCGATGAGGGCGTCGCCGACCGCCTTGCGCGACTCGAGATGGGGCGAGAGCTTGGTGTTTTCCGGATGCAGCCCACTGAGATACACCACTCGCCGGACCCCGGTGCGGCGAGCGGCCGCCACGACGTTGCGGACGGCGCGGTCTTCCTCGGCGGTGAAATTCTTCGATGTGCCCATCGAATGGACCAGGTAGTAGACGACATCCATGCCGTCGAACGCCGCGATCAGCGAATCGAGATCACCCATGTCGCCACGCGTCACCTCGGCCTGCTCCCGCCACGGCACGTCTGCCAACTTGCGCGGGTCGCGGGCCAATGCGCGAACTCGGTGACCTTCATCCAGCAGTCGCGGCAGCAGCCGGGCGCCGATGTAGCCGGTGGCCCCGGTCACCAGGCAGCGAACCTGTCCGGCGGGCATCGATTTCCCCTTACTTTGTCAGTCATTCGGATCTGACAGAGGAAAGTATTGCCCGCCAGGCAACCTCAGCGGTCAGTGAAGTTAGGGGTGCGGCGCTGCTGGAATGCTGTTGCGCCCTCGATGAAGTCGTGTGATCGCAGCAGCAGCGACTGTCCCCGGAACTCACGCTCCAGCGCGGGATCCAGCTCGGTCAGAGTGGCGGCGTTGATCGCGTCCTTGGTCTTGGCGTATGCCACTACCGGGCCCGCCAGCAGCTTCGCGACCACCTTGTCGACCTCGGCGTCGAATTCTTCGGCCGGATAGACCGCGGTGACCAATCCCCAGGACAGCGCGTCAGCGGCCGGCAGCCGCTCAGCCAGCAGCGCCATTCGCAGCGCGCGGATCCGGCCGACCGCAGCGGCGATCAACGCCGACGCACCGCCGTCGGGCATCAACCCGACCTGAGTGAACGCGAGCATGAAAAACGCTTTCTCAGAAGCTAATACGAGGTCGCATGCCAGGGCCAGGGAAACGCCGACACCCGCTGCCGGTCCATGAACGACAGCAACGACCGGGCGGGGCAGCGCGGTGATGGCCCGAATAGCGCGGTTGGCCTCCGCGATGATCTCGGCGCCCAGGCCACCGCTGCCCGCGTCCTCGGCGCCCATCCCGGCTCCCGAGCAGAAGCCGCGGCCGGTGCCGTGCAGGCGGACCACCTTGACCTCCGGATCGGTGGCGGCGCGCTCGAACGCGTCGGCGATCCCGCCCAGCACCGGCGTGTTCACCGAGTTGAGGCTGTCAGGACGGTCGATGGTCACCGACAGCACACCGTCGGACAACGTCACGGCGAGGCCTTCGACTGGCGTGAGTGTGTGGATCGCGGATTCCGCCATGAGCTCACCCTAAGTGACCGGGGAAGTGACCGGAGTGCGCGGCCGCAGAGAGCGGCTGCGAAGATGCGACAAGCCGGTTGTTCGACCCGAAAACGGGTCGAGAACGTCAGAGCGGACGAAAGGTCGGTAAATCAATGGCGGCTCTGTCGAACGGAGCTCTGAGCGGGCCCCTAAGCGGACTACGTGTTGTCGAACTGGCCGGCATCGGGCCGGGCCCACATGCCGCGATGATCCTGGGGGATCTGGGTGCCGACGTGGTGCGCATCGATCGCCCGTCCTCTGGCGGGGGCGGTGTCGGCGGAGGTGTTGTTAAAGACGCCATGATGCGCAACAGGCGCATCGTGACCGCCGATCTCAAGTCCGACGAGGGGCGCGAACTCGTGCTCAAGCTCGTCGCCAAAGCCGACGTATTGGTCGAGGGCTACCGCCCCGGTGTCACCGAGCGGCTTGGCCTTGGCCCCGAGCATTGCGCCAAAGTCAACGACCGGCTGATTTATGCCCGGATGACCGGCTGGGGACAAACCGGCCCGCGCAGCCAGCAAGCGGGTCATGACATCAACTACATCTCGCTGAACGGGATCCTGCACGCCATCGGCCGGGCCGATGAGCGGCCAGTCCCGCCGCTGAATCTGGTCGGTGATTTCGGCGGCGGCTCGATGTTCTTGCTGGTCGGCATCCTGGCCGCGCTATGGGAGCGGCAGAGCTCTGGCAAGGGGCAAGTCGTAGACGCCGCGATGGTCGACGGCTCGAGCGTGTTGATCCAGATGATGTGGCAGATGCGCGCATCCGGTATGTGGACCGACGAGCGTGGCACAAACATGCTCGACGGCGGCGCGCCCTACTACGACACCTACGAGTGTGCCGACGGCCGCTACGTCGCGGTCGGCGCCATTGAGCCGCAGTTCTACGCGGCAATGTTGGCCGGACTCGGCCTGGACGCCACCGACCTGCCGCCGCAGAACGACCCCGCGCAATGGCCCGAACTGCGGGCCCGGCTGACAGCTGCGTTCGCCGGCCACGACCGCGACCACTGGACCAAGGTGTTCGCCGATTCCGACGCCTGCGTGACGCCGGTGCTCGCCTTCGGTGAGGTGCATACCGAGCCGCACATCACTGAGCGGAACACCTTCTACGAAGTGAATGGTGGTTTGCAGCCGTTGCCGGCTCCGCGGTTCTCACGGACCGTGCCTGACACTCCGCGCCCGGCGGCACCGCCGGTGACTGACATCGAAGCGATACTCAGCGACTGGGTATAGTCCCCGATCGCTGGACGATAGGAAAGGACTCTTATGGAGATCAAGGACGCCGTAGCCGTTGTCACCGGGGGTGCGTCAGGGCTGGGCCTGGCCACCACCAAGCGACTGCTCGACGCCGGGGCGCAGGTGGTCGTGCTGGACCTCAGAGGCGAAGACGCGGTCCGCGAGCTGGGCGATCGCGCGCGTTTCGCGCAGACCGATGTCACCGATGAGGCAGCTGTCACCAGCGCGCTGGACACGGCCGAGACGCTGGGCACGCTGCGCATCGTCGTCAACTGCGCCGGCACCGGCAACGCGATCCGGGTGCTCAGCCGCGACGGCGTCTTCCCGCTGGATGCGTTCCGCAAGATCGTGGAGATCAACCTGGTCGGCACCTTCAACGTGCTGCGGCTGGCCGCCGCGCGGATCGCTGAGACCGAGCCGATCGGAGAAGAGCGTGGCGTCATCATCAACACCGCCTCGGTCGCGGCCTTCGACGGCCAGATCGGACAGGCCGCCTACTCCGCGTCCAAGGGCGGCGTGGTCGGCATGACCCTGCCGATTGCCCGCGACCTGGCCGGCAAGGCTATTCGGGTAGTGACCATCGCCCCGGGTCTGTTCGACACCCCGCTATTGGCCGGTCTGCCAGAACCGGCCAGGGAGTCACTGGGCAAGCAGGTACCGCATCCGTCGCGGCTGGGAAATCCGGACGAGTATGGGGCACTCGCGGTGCACATCATCGAAAATCCGATGCTCAACGGCGAGGTCATCCGTCTGGACGGCGCCATCCGCATGGCGCCACGCTGACCGGCTGGATAAACGAAAGCCCCCCGCAATGCGGGGGGCCGGCATCTGGAAACTCAGAAGAGACTATCGACGGAACCATCGGCTGACTGCGGGTTCGGCCATAAGTAGCCGGGCAAGCATGCTCATGTTTCTACCTCAGCTTGCTGTCTGGAGCGGGTGCCAGTCTTCGAACTGCTCCGAGGTCTCGCCTTCCACCAGTACGTCGCCATGGTAGAGAGCTTCGAAGTCAGCCTTGATGACGTCGGCACTCGAGTCGTCGATCCACATGGCTATGAGCCTACGAGCCGGCATTAAGGAATCGCTGAGCCCCGATTCGCAAAATGGTGGCAATTTACTCGCGGGTAGCTTGCGGCACGTCGAGCGCGGGATTGTCCCATGAGCAGCTTACTTCCAGCCCGTTTTTCTGGCGGGACTCTTATCTTCGCGGCAGTTTGAAACTGCGTTGAACGATTCGGGTGGCTGCGCCGTGCCTAGTGGAAAGGTATTCAACACCTGTTACTTACCGTTGGTAAGTTACCGCGGATATGGTGCGGCCGGCTGAACCGGCACCGGCGGCGGAAGGACTCGAAACATGCTGCAGAGGATCGCCCGAATGGCCATCGCGGCGCCGCGACGAATCACCGCGGTTGGGGTCTTGGTCTTCATCGCAGCCGCGGTCTTCGGCATCCCGGTCGCCAAGAGCCTGTCACCCGGGGGTTTCCAAGATCCGAACTCGGAGTCGGCGCGGGCCATCGCGGTGTTGGGCGACAAGTTCGGGCAGAGCGGTCAGCAGATGCTGATTTTGGTGACAGCACCTGACGGCACCAACAGCGAACAGGCCCGCAGGGTGGGCACCGATCTGGTCGACCAGTTGCAACGGTCGCCGTTGGTATACAACGTGTCCTCGGCCTGGACCGCACCCCCGCAGGCCGCCGCGGATCTGGTTAGCACCGATGGCAAGTCGGGGTTGATTGTGATCAATCTCAAGGGCGGCGAAAACGACGCGCAGAAAAACGCCCAAACCTTGTCCGACGATTTCGTGCACGACCGTGACGGCGTCACCGTTGCCGCCGGTGGCGCGGCGATGCAATACGCCCAGATCAACAAGCAGAACCAAGAGGACCTCTTGTTGATGGAGATGATCGCGATCCCGCTGAGCTTCCTGGTGCTGGTCTGGGTGTTCGGTGGGCTGCTGGCGGCGGGGCTGCCGATGGCCCTCGGGGCACTGGCCGTCGTCGGTTCGATGACGGTGTTGCGGCTCGTCACGTTTACCACCGAAGTGTCGATCTTCGCGCTCAACCTGAGCACGGCCCTGGGTCTGGCGTTGGCCATCGATTACACGCTGCTGATCATCAGCCGCTATCGCGACGAGTTGGCTGAGGGCAGTGACCCAGACCAGGCACTGATGCGCACCATGGCCACATCCGGGCGCACCGTGCTGTTCTCCGCGGTCACCGTGGCACTGTCGATGTCGGCCACGGCGCTGTTCCCGATGTACTTCCTGAAGTCGTTCGCCTACGCCGGTGTCGCCACGGTGGCCTTCGTCGCAACTGCGTCGATCGTGATAACACCGGCCGCGATCGTGCTGCTGGGTCCGCGGCTCGACGCGTTGGACGTGCGCCGGCTGTTGCGGCGGGCACTGCGTAGGGCAAAGGGAGGCCCCGATCCGGTGCACAAACCGGTCGAGCAGCTTTTCTGGTACCGGTCGAGCAAGTTCGTGATGCGCCGCTGGCTGCCGGTCGGGCTTGCTGTCATCGCGCTGCTGCTGCTGCTGGGACTTCCGTTCATCTCGGTGAAGTGGGGTTTCCCGGACGACCGGGTGCTGCCGCCTTCGGCGTCGTCGCATCAGGTTGGTGACAGGTTGCGCACCGGCTTCGCGCGCGATTCCGCGACCGTGGTGCCCATAGCCGTCCCCGATGCCCATGGCCTGAGCCCTGCGGATCTCGACAAATATGCCGCCGACTTGTCGCGCGTTCCCGACGTGTCGGCGGCGACCGACCCGACTGGGACGTTCGTGGACGGAAACCGGGTGGGGCCACCCGCCGCGGCGACCGGGTTGGCCGACGGCAGCGCCTTCCTGACCGTGAGCAGCACCGCGCCGCTGTTTTCGCAATCGAACGACACCCAGCTCAACCGGTTGCACCAGGTGGCCGGCCCGGCCGGCCGACCGGTCGAGATGGCCGGTGTCGCCCAGGTCAACCGCGACAGCGTCGATGCTGTGACAGACCGGCTTCCGCTGGTGCTGGGGGTGATGGCCGCCATCACCTTCGTGCTGCTGTTCCTGCTCACGGGCAGCGTGGTGCTGCCGGCAAAGGCGCTGGTGTGCAATGTGCTCTCGTTGACCGCGGCGTTCGGCGCGCTGGTGTGGATCTTCCAGGACGGCCACCTCGGCGCGCTCGGAACAACCCCGAGCGGGACGCTGGTGGCCAACATGCCGGTGCTGTTGTTCTGCATCGCGTTCGGGTTGTCCATGGATTACGAGGTGTTCTTGATCTCCAGGATCCGCGAGTACTGGCTGGCTTCCGGAGCCGCTCGACCAGCAAAGCCAAGCGCAGAGGAGGCGCATGCCGCTAGCGACGAGAGCGTCGCATTCGGCGTAGCCCGCACCGGCCGGGTGATCACTGCGGCGGCTTTGGTGATGTCGATGTCGTTCGCCGCGCTGATCGCCGCGCACGTGTCGTTCATGCGGATGTTCGGCCTTGGCCTCACACTTGCCGTGCTGGTGGATGCCACCCTGGTACGGATGGTCCTGGTTCCGGCGTTCATGCATCTGCTGGGCCGCTGGAATTGGTGGGCGCCCAAGCCCTTGGCGTGGATCCATGACCGGTTCGGCATCAGCGAGGGCTCCACAGAGGGGTCAGGGGGACCTGCCGAGGGGCAGCTTGCGTCCGTCGAACCGGCCGAGACGGGGCAGCACAATGGCCGGCCGATCCAGGCTCAGGCGACGCACCGTGGTTGACGTGTCGATTGATGGACTCCGTCGTCCCCGGGCCCCCCGTGGGTCCGGTGATCGGCTACGCGACGAGATCCTGGACGCGGCCACCGACCTGCTGCTGGAGACCGCACACGCCAGGGCGGTTTCGATCCGTTCGGTGGCACAACGCGTCGGCGTCACGCCACCGTCGATCTACCTGCATTTCGATGATAAAGATGCGCTGTTGGACGCGGTATGCGCGCGCTACTTCGAAAAGCTCGACCAGGAAATGCGGCGGGTAACCAGCGAGCATTCGTCCCCGGTCGAGGTGCTGCGCGCCCAAGGGCTGGCCTACGTGCGGTTCGCCACCGAAACCCCGGAGTTGTACCGGATTGCCACGATGGGGGAGTGGAGGTCGGGAAGCACCATCGACATGGCGCTGGAAACCTCGGCGTTCAAGCACATGCGCGCCACCGTTCAGAAGCTGATGGACGACGGTGTCTACCAGCCCGACGACCCGACCGCCGCTGCCCTGGAACTCTGGACCGCCGCGCACGGTGTGGCGGCCATGTTGATCGCCAAGCCGCACTTGCCGTTCGGCGACGCCGAAGTGTTTGCAGATAGGGTGTTGTCGTCCGTCTTCTGTGGGCGTGTGGCGACCGGCCTGGCCGGCCCGGACGCAATGCCCGAGCAGTGGGTTACCTGGGTGATGGCGCATCGACCTTCGGAGGAGTCTCGGGTATGACGCAGGCCGCGGTTCCGACGGTCGACAACCCGTTCTTTGCCCACGTCTGGCCTGTCGTCGTCACCCACGAAGCCAAGGCGGTACGGACTCTTCGCCGGGAGAATCTAATCGGCTTGTCGGGCCGGGTGCTGGAAGTCGGTGCGGGTATCGGGACGAACTTTGCCTTCTACCCGGAGTCGGTCGAGCAGGTGGTCGCCCTCGAGCCCGAGCCGCGGCTGGCCGCCCGGGCCCGAGCCGCAGCTGCCGCTGCGCCCGTTCCGGTTGTCGTGGTCGGCGAGACGGTGGAGGAGTTCAGCGGCGGGGAGCCGTTTGACGCGGTGGTGTGCTCGCTGGTGCTGTGCTCGGTGAGCGACCCTCACACAGTGCTGCAGCACCTGGGTTCGTTTCTCCGGTCCGGTGGGCAGCTGCGCTATCTCGAACATGTGGCCAGCGCAGGAGCCCGGGGCCGGTGGCAGCGGTTTCTCGACGCAACGGTATGGCCGAGGCTGTTCGGCAACTGCCACACCCATCGCGATACCGAGCGCGCGGTCGCCGACGCCGGATTCGAGGTGGACACCACCCGCCGCGAGTGGACGTTGCCGATCTGGTCGCCCATGCCGGTATCGGAGTTAGCTCTAGGTCGCGCGCGCCGGCCCTGACTTTTGCGCCGAGGCGGGCTTACTTCAGCAGGGCGGGCAGCCGCTGCAGCAATCCCGGCAGCGCCTGGCTCGCACTCTCGCGGATGCTGATCGTCGCGCTTGCGGACAGTGGCGTGGGCTCCGGATTGACCTCGATCACGACCGTGCCGCGGGACAGCGCCAGATCGGGTAGCCCGGCGGCCGGGTAGACGATCGCGGAGGTCCCCACTACCACCATCACATCGGCGGCCTCGGTCGCCTCGACGGCACTCTGCCATGGCGCATTGGGCAGTGGCTCACCGAACCACACGATGTCGGGCCGGATCAGGCCGCCGCAGCGTCCGCAGGTCGGCGGGTCTACCTCCAGTGCCGGTTCCGGCATCTGCGGCAGCGGCTCAGTGTAGGGCAGACCGCAATGCGCACAACGGAATTCGAAAAGGCTGCCATGCAGGTGGTGCACCGGGGTGCTGCCCGCACGCTCATGCAAATCGTCGACATTCTGGGTGATGACGCTGACTTGAGCGTGGTCGTGCCAGGCTGCGATCGCGCGGTGCCCGTCATTGGGTTCGACGGTGGCCACCAGGTAGTGGCGCCACAGGTACCATCCCCAGACCCGCTCTGGGTTGTTCAGCCACCCTTGGGTGCTGGACAGCTCGTAAGGGTCGAAGCGGGCCCACAAGCCGTTCTTGTCATCGCGGAACGTCGGTACACCGCTCTCCGCGGAGATTCCCGCGCCGCTCAGTACCGTCACCCG
>JBEKNM010000051.1:0-14029 GCA_049522835.1 Mycobacterium sp. | reverse complement strand
CAAGACTTTCGTCACTTTACGGGGCCTTGCGGAGCCCACCAGGCCCTCTGGGGACGGCGGGCGCTCCCGTTGGGTGTCGCGGCGGATCTGGCCGTCCCCAAGGCGGGTTGCTCAGTCGCCGGACAGCTCCTTGCCTAGCTTGGTAATTGGCTTGGTACGCGCTTTCGAGGCCGTTCTTCGTTCGATAGGTTGGCAGAAGCCGAGGCAGTGATAGCAGCGGCCCAACTACGTCTGTTCGGAGAAGCCGGTTCGTGACCCCTCAGCGGCCCGGAGGCAGGTCCTTAAACGACCGCCGCACGATCAATTCCATCGCGATCGATCGACTGCCGCAACGTGGCCATGGTGTCGGCTGTGCGGCACAACTCGGTCAGCAGGGCGCTCGCATGACCCTCGAGCTCGAACTGAGCCGTCACCGACGCCCACAGCTTGGTCCCGGCCGGACTTAGACGGGCAGGCCGTCCTTTCCTCGTCATTTCTTACCTCGATCCGGATGATTCGGTTGAAATCCGTTGGGAGTCAAGCAGATTCAGTTGGTGAAATCCTTTGTGGCGCTTGCTGTTTAGCCCGTGTTTGCGCTGGTCAGGCCGCTATACGCCGATGGTCGTTGTGCAGGATGACCAAGAAGTATCAGGAGTCAGTTCGAAATCGCCCCAATGGTGATCCCGAACCAGTGCGCAAGCACGCCACCAAGTTCGTCGAGGTCCGGCTCGGCCGCCGACGACGCCCACGCCACATAACCATCGGGACGCACCAGCACAGCCGTAGCCGGTAAGTCGCCAACGAGACGTCCTGTGGCAACGTTGATTTGGTCGCCATGGTCCGCAGTGTCGGCGACTGCGCTCGCCACAACCGCACCCTCGGTGAGATCAACTAGTAGTGGCCGTCCATCGCGGGCGAGCTCCGCAACGCGTCGCGTTCCGCCGGCGGTCGCCACACTGAAATCGGGCACCCAATGCCCGACAAGTGGATGGGCATCAACACCCGTCGCGTAGCGGTTCTCCGCCCCTGACACCACGTCGATGAGGCGACTGACGACGTTAGGATCGGTCAGCAGTTCTGAGAACAGTTCGCGCAGGGCCGTGACCTCAGGCCCGGGCCGGACGAGAGCGAGTTGGGCTCGGCTGTGCATGATGACCCGCTCGGCAGCGCGCCGACGCTCGCCCTCATAGGTATAGAGCAGCGTGGGTTCGACGCGCCGGTGCAGAACCGCAGCCAGTTTCCAGCCGAGGTTCACCGCGTCTTGCAAACCCAGGTTGAGGCCCGGCCCACCCATGGGGGAGTGAACATGGGCGGCATCGCCGACCAGAATCACCCGGCCCACCTGGTACCGAGACGCGATCCTTGAGTTGATGCCAAAGAATCGGCGCAGATCAAGCGGCATGTCAGGCGATGCGGGCCGCAGCGGCACCTCCACGCCGAGCACCCGCTTGGCACTGGCCTCGAGTTCGGCCAGGCTGACCGGCGGGTCATCGGGGTTATCGTCGCCGGGTTGTTCGCGCGCCGAGCTGTCCAGTTCGAAAACGATGACCGCTGCCCGGCCCCCGATGGCGCCGCACGCGAAGACACCCCCCTCAGCTCGATGGAACCCCAGCGGCGGGACGCGACCGAACCCAGGCACGTCTAGGCCGCCACTGACCGGATCGATCCACTCGTCTGGCGGCAGCACGTCGAATCCCAGCCGGACGACCACGTCATGCGACGACATCCCCGGAAAATCGATGCCGGCCAATTTCCGCGTCATGCTGGTGCCGCCATCAGCGCCGACAAGATACTCAGCCTCCAGGTCATACGCGCCATCCGGCCCGGTGACATGCACCGTCACGCCGTCGGCGTGCTGATCGAAACCGGTCATCGCGTGACCCCACCGAATATCTGCGTCATATTCGCCGGCCCGCTCCGCAAGCACCTGAACCAGCTTGGGTTGCTGAACGGGGAGCATGAACACCTGTGGATCAGCCGTTAGCGTGAGATCCAACGGGAAAGCCGCAAAATTCGCACGCGGGGCGAGTCGAGGCGGCCCCTCCGTCCCGGCGAGCCCGGCGTATAGGCCGCGGTGGTCCAGGATCCGAACCCCTTGGCCATTAATGCCGTTCGCCCGCCGTAGCGGGTTAGGTCCTGACATCGGATCCAGCACCACCGGCCGGATCCCGGCCAATCCAAGTTCGCCGGCCAGCATCAACCCATTGGGGCCGGCACCCGCAATGACGACGTCAGTCACTTAGCCCAGCTTAATACAGGCGATTTCATACTCGAGCGATAGCCGCTTCTCAGCTCTTAGCTAGCAACGAGGCGCAAACATAGAGCATGACCACTACCACCCCCTCTCAGGTCGATCAGATCAACGCAACCGGCGCGCGGCGCCGACAATTACGCCTCATACAGCTAATTTTCGCCGGGGCCGCAGCCGTCGCCATGCTCGCGCTCTTCGACGCCGCGCGGCCCGATACAACAGGATCGGTACTGAACTCGGCGTCGGTGCGCTTGGCAGATATGGCCGTACCCGCGCCGGCCAGTGGCCCCTTCGGCCCGCAATTACCCCAGACCCCACCGAGCCTGGCCGGCGGCGGCTTCGCCGCCGATGACAGCGACGACCAAGCTCAACAACAGGAACAGCAGACCCTGCAGACGATTCAACAGTCCGAGCAGCAGGCCGAAGAACAAAACGAGGCTGCCGAGCAGCAGGCCCTCCAAGACGAGCTACAAGCTCAACAGACCGAACAACAAGCCGGCCAATAGTCCTGAAACCAGCGTGGCGGCCGCATTATGCGGCCGTCATGCGCCATTCGAAACAGTTTGATAATCAACGCGATAACGGCGGAATCAGCGAAAATCCTTAAGCCCCAGAGATAAACATTATTGGCCGGCGCTCGACTCGCGCTCGGCAGCCTTCACCTCGTACTCGACGGTCTCCTCCTGCACCAGCACAGGCCGCATCCCTACCTTGCGGATGGCGCCGACGCCGCCCGGCGCCGAATCACTTTGCCGCGCCCAACCCGACTGAACGACGATCGGCTTGGCCCAGCTCGACCAGTTGGCGCCGTCCGCCTCGAGCCGGAACAACGTTTCGGCAGGCGCGCTACTGGTCGATTGACCTCGAACGAAAACTTCCGACCCGACATGCACGACTCCTAGCAAGACAGCTAACTGACATCGACTGACGCTGCCGGGTACCCCACCGGCCAAGCTGTGCGCCAGAACATGCACTCTAGCGACCATGCCGCTTGCCGGCCTTGCGGTCACTTCACCCGGGAGTGCCCCGACAACGGTTGCTTAGACTGCGGTTATGAATTACGGATCCCGGCAGGACTCCGTAGCTCCAAAAGGCCTGCTACGCATCGAGGACTGCCTAGATGCCGACGGCGATATCGTGATGCCGCCAGGCACCACCCTGATCTCCCTCATCGAACGCAATATCGCAAATGTCGGTGGCTCCGTGGCCTATCGCTACCTGGACTACGCCCGCTCTGAGGGACACGCCGTTGAAGTGACCTGGGCCCGATTCGGTGTCCGATTGGGAGCCATCGGTGCACACATACAGCAGTTCGCAGGTGATGGTGACCGCGTTGCGATCCTCGCACCGCAAGGCATCGACTACGTTGCCGGGTTCTACGCGGCGATCAAGGCGGGAACCATTGCCGTTCCGTTGTTCGCTCCTGAACTGCCCGGCCACGCTGAACGTCTCGAAACAGCGCTGCGCGATTCGGAGCCCACGGTCGTACTCACGACAACGAGCGCGAGAGACGCCGTTGAGAATTTCCTCGCGAACCTCTCACACCTGCGAAGGCCGCAAGTCGTCGTCATCGACCAGATACCTGACTCCGCTGGGGACCTGTTCGCCCCCGTCGATCTGGACATGAACGCGGTTTCCCACTTGCAATACACCTCGGGTTCGACGCGACCCCCGGTCGGTATCGAGGTCACCCACCAGGCGGTCGGAACCAACTTGGTGCAGATGATCCTCTCGATCGACCTGCTGGACCGGAACACCCACGGCGTCAGTTGGTTGCCCCTCTACCATGACATGGGCCTGTCGATGATCGGGTTTCCGGCGGTATATGGCGGACACTCCACCCTGATGTCGCCAACCGCTTTTGTCCGGAGGCCGCAGCGGTGGATTCATGCTCTGGCTGCTGGCTCGCGGGAGGGCAACGTCGTCACCGCAGCGCCGAACTTCGCGTATGAGTGGGCCGCGCAGCGTGGACTACCCGCGCAAGGCGACGATGTCGACCTCAGCAATGTGGTGCTGATCATAGGTTCCGAACCGGTCAGCATCGATGCGGTTACGACGTTCAATAAGGCGTTCGCGCCCTACGGATTACCGCGTACGGCGTTCAAACCCTCGTACGGCATAGCGGAGGCGACGCTGCTCGTCGCGACCATCGACCACAACGCTGAAACGACGGTTGCCTACGTCGACCGGGAACAACTGGGCGCTGGTCACGCGGTACGGGTGGCGGCAGATGCCCCCAACGCCTTCGGGCAAGTGTCCTGCGGTCAGGTAGCCCGCAGTTTGTGGGCCGTGATCGTCGACCCTGACACCGGCGCGGAACTGCCCGACGGTGAGGTCGGCGAATTCTGGCTGCAGGGCAGCAACGTTGGTCGCGGCTACTGGGGGCTGCCGGAAGAGTCCCGGCTGACGTTCGGCGCCAGGCTGCAGTCGACGCTCAGGGACGGCAGCCACGCCGACGGGGCAGTGATCGAAGGCACCTGGCTACGGACCGGCGATCTAGGCGTGTATCTCGACGGTGAGCTCTACGTCACCGGCCGAATTGCGGATCTGATCACCGTCGACGGCCGTAACCACTATCCGCAGGACATCGAGGCCACCGCCGCGGAAGCCTCGCCGATCGTGCGGCGTGGATATGTAACTGCGTTCTCCGTGCCGGCCAGCCAACCGCCGGGCCCAGCAACCTCGAATGGAGACGTTGCCGGCCAACGCCTGGTGATCGTTGCCGAACGTGCAGCAGGCACCAGCCGTGCCGATCCACAGCCGGCGATCGAGGCGATCCGGGAAGCAGTGGCACACCGACATGGTCTGGCCGTCGCCGACGTACGTCTGCTAAAAGCCGGCGCTATTCCGCGCACCACCAGCGGCAAGCTGGCTCGCCTGGCATGCCGCACGCAATACCTCAGTGGCGCATTGGGCGGGCGTTGATACAGCGATATCGTGCTCCGATGGTGGCATTCTGGCCTGGTGGGACTGCTGTTTCGGTTGATTGAGTTGCTGGTGGTGATTGTGCCGCTGGCCGGCGCGATTTTTGCCGGCATCAAAGCGATCTCGTCCATCAAGCGGCGGTCAGGCGAAGCGCCCGGCAATCCCTCCCTGGATGACTCGGCGGTCATCGAAGCCCACCGGGAATCCCGCCGAGCCACGAGCGGAAACCAAGCAGCGCAATGGCGGGCGATCACACGTGTGCTCGATGAACACGCCCGAACAGATGCACGCTGGTTGGAGTACGAGCTCGACCCCGCCAAGCTCCTCGACTTCCCCGCCATGACCGACATGCGGGACGACCTGACGACAGGTTTTCATAGGGCCAAACTGCGTGCCGACTTTCAAAAACCGGGCCGGGCAGAAGAACTTCTCGACGATCGGGACGCCGCGCAGCAGTATTTCGATGCGGTCGAGAACTACGTGACTGCCTTCAACGCCGCTGAGGCCGAGGCAATGCGCCGAGGCCGAAGCGACTTTTCAGCGCAGGGACAGCAGCGGCTGGCGCGTGCCCAGAGCCTGCTGCGGGTGGCGTCAGACACGGCCGCGACGCCCCAGGAACGCGAACATGCATATGCGCTGGCGCGGAACGAACTCGACGGCCTCATCGTGTTGCCGGGCAACACCCGAGCCAGCATCGAGCGTGGAATCGCCGGCGAGATCGGCGGATAGGTCGTCACGAGCGCGTGACCGGCCCGCTGAGTCCGAGGTCTCGGCAAGTCCGCGTGCCAGGATGCGGAGATGACCGCCGTACGTGCTCTGTTGTCACCCGGTGTGCGAACCCGCTTCGGTCACCCCTGCCCGGCCCAATGACTGCGCGGTGCCACCTCAAGGGCAGGTGTATCCACCGTCGATCACAATGTCGGAACCAGTCATGTAGCTGGACGCCTCGCTGGCCAAGTAGAGGTACAGGCCGGTGAGTTCTTCGGGCCGGCCCATTCGGCCGAGCGGAATCTTCGGCTCCCACTGCGCGTGGTATTCGGCTAAGGGCTCGACAAGTTCGGTTCGGATATAGCCCGGGCTGACGCTATTCACCCTGATGTTGTGTGGCGCCAGCTCCACGGCCATGGCCCTGGTCAGGTGAATGACCGCCGCCTTGGAGGTGCAGTAATGGCTCACCTGCTGCGGGATGTTGATGATGTGGCCAGACATGGAGGCGGTGTTGATGATGACCCCGCCGTGGCCCTGCCCGACCATTGCCCGGGCTGCGGCCTGGGCGGTGAGGAATACGCCGGTCACGTTGGTGTTCTGGATGCTCTGGAACTCTTCGGGCGACATTTCCAGCAAGCTGGTTACGCTGACGATGCCGGCGTTGCAGACCGCTATGTCGATGCCACCCAGTTCTGCAGTCACCCGGTCCACCATCTCGGCCACTTGCTCCGGTTGGGTCACGTCGCAACGGATCGGCGCAACCGTGCCACCAGCTGCGGTGAGCTCGTCGGCGAACTTCTCCAATACCTCGGGATGCCTTCCCGCAATGGCTACTTGAGCCCCGGCCTGGATATACGCCAACGCCACTTTCTTGCCGATGCCGCTGGACGCGCCGGTCACCAGGGCGGTCTTTCCGCGCAAGTCAAACAAATCCAACACGCTCATGGGCTATCCATCACCTTCCGAGGTTCTAGTGTGTCCGCTATGGGCAAGTTCACCAGGGCGGAAATCGAGCAAGCTGTCGGGCACTACACAACCGTCGCGGAAGGGTGCAGCTCTTCAGGCGACTGGCGACCATTCGCGGACCTCTTCACCGAGGACGTCGTCTACATCGAGCACCACTACGGGGTCTTTCACGGGCGCGAGGCGGTGCGGGACTGGATTGTGGCGGTGATGGCTCCGTTCCCGCATATGCGCTTTCCGTCCGATTGGATCGCCTATGACGAAGACAATGACGCGGCTGTCATCATGATCAAGAATCTGCTCGACCACCCGACCGACCCGAACGGCGAGCCGTTCTGGTTCCCGAACTGGACTCGGCTCGTCTACGCCGGCGACGGCCTGTTTTCCAGCGAGGAAGACATCTACAACCCGAACCGCGATGCGCCCGGGGTTGTGGGTGCGTGGTTGCAGGCGGGCGGGCAGTTGGCCTCCGACACGATCCTGCAGCCCAACGCTTGACATGCGGACCTGACCCGAGGCGGCCCGACCGGGCTTGGCAGACTGTGCCCATGGCACAGATAACCTTGCGTGGAAACCCGATCAACACCGTTGGCGAGCTTCCTGCCGTCGGATCCCCAGCCCCAGCGTTCAATCTGACCGGCGCCGATCTGGGCGCGGTCACGAGCGAGCAGTTCAGCGGTAAGTCCGTGTTGCTGAACATTTTTCCGTCGGTGGACACGCCGGTATGTGCGACGAGCGTGCGGAAGTTCAACGAGCGCGCTGCCGGCAGCGGTGTGTCCGTGGTGAATGTGTCGAAAGATCTGCCGTTCGCCCAGAAGCGATTCTGCGGCGCGGAGGGCATCGAGAACGTCACGACGGCGTCGGCGTTCCGTGACAGCTTTGGTGAGGACTACGGCACCACGATCGTCGACGGTCCTATGGCCGGGCTGCTCGCCCGGGCCGTGGTGGTCATCGGCGCCGACGGCAAGGTCACCTACGTACAACTGGTGCCCGAAATCGCCCAGGAACCCGACTACGACGCGGCGCTGGCAGCGTTGGGCTGACCTTGGACTTGTCCGCGAGCGTAAGGTCACTGCGAAATCCCGCGACCAGATTCGCAGTGACGTTACGCTCGCGGATCCCGTCAGCTAGGGCCGGCCGGCCCGAGTCGATTCGCCGTGGCGGCCAGCACCTCGCGGCATCCGGTCCACATTTGCTTGATGATGTCGGCCGCCGGCGGGATGTCTTGGATCCGGCCGGCGACCTGACCGGTGTTTGCGACGCTGGCGTCCATGTCGCCATCGAAGTAGAGTCGCTGAACTCGTTGCAGGGCCGCACCACCTTCTTCGAAAGACGCTGACTCATCGAGCTTCTCGGCGGCCTGCGTTCGAATGACTCGCATCATTCGTTTGCCGTCGAGGGGGAGTAGGACCGTCGATGTCTCATCGGCTCGGACGACCGCTTGTTTGAGGTTGCCGTGCACCGGTGAATCCGCTGAGGCCAGCAACCGTGTGCCCATCTGGACCCCCTCGGCGCCGAGCACAAGTGCGGCGGCCATCGATCGCGCATCGCAGATCCCCCCGGCAGCCACGATCGGTATGTCGACATGAGCTGCCACCAATGGCAGCAGCACCATGGTTGACGCCCCGAATCGGTTCTTGAACCCGCCGCCTTCGACGCCCTCGACCACGAGCCCGTCGACTCCGGCGTCGACGGCCTTCTTGGCAGATGCCAATGTGCCCACTACATGGAACACGGTGATGCCCGCATCGTGGAGCCGATCAGTAAACAGCGTGGGGTCACCGGCCGAGGTGGTCACGAAGCGAATGCCGTTGGTTACCAACAGGTCGACGACTGCTGGGTCGCGGTTCATGATCAGCGCGATATTCGCCCCGACGGAACCGCCGGTGAGATCGCGGACTCGTTTCAGGTCGGCGCGACCCTGATCAGAGGTGGTCTCGATGATTCCCAGCGCACCGGCGTTGGACACCGCAGCAGCCAGCTGCGCGCCGGCGATGTAGGTCATCGGCGCCTGAATGATCGGGATATCGATCTGCGCGAGGTCGCAGACGCGGTTGGGTAAGGGCCCACCGCCACCGACTGTCATTGGCCGCGCGGATCGATGAGGTCGCGGAAGCTCACCGCGGAGAAGACGGATGCGCCCAGGCTCCGGACCCGGTTGGTCAGCGCATTGTCGGAGGTCACGACACGAATTTCGTGCGGCTTGGCGTCGGCTTGAACCAGTCGGACGATCTCGTCGTCGGCCGAGTTCGCGGCGGCCCTGGGCGCATGCGCTATCTCGATCACCGATGAGGTGATGGCGGTCGAGGGCGGGCGCTCAAACACGACAGTCACGGTGTCTCCTTGATCTGACGCCCACCGGTCCAGCCTCTCTACTAACGTCTCCATGGCGCGGCCACGGTCCTTCCACCAGCCGTCTGGGCGGCTTCCGATCACGTTCATGCCGTCGACGATCCATCGCACCAAACCACGGTAGAGCCACCCCGCCGGGGCAGGTCTACAACCACCCTCCGGGGCGAATGGACTTTTTCAATTGCGCCGCGTTGTGCTCCGCCGCGGCGATGCGCTCCTCTAGCGCACCCAGGGCATCAATGACCTCCAAATGCGAAAGGATGACCAGCTCAGTGAGCTGGTTGAGTTGTACCGGGCCGTCCGGCGAACCCTCGCCCTCTTCGATGCCGGCGAGCATGAAGTCTCTGAGTTCCTGACTGCTTGTCATACGCTTGGGGACCTTCAGGTTGCGCAAGGTCGTGGCCATGTCGGGGTCGGTCACAACACCGCTCCTTCGCTATCGGGATCTGGGTAAGCGTACGTCTCGGTACAGCAATGGATTTCACAATATGAGCACAAGACTGAACACCACCAGTACGGTCAGCGTCAGCAACTGAGGCCACGGTCGCCAGGGCGCGTCTTGGATGGCGTACGACATTTCTTTGAGCGGCGACCTTTCGGGCGGAGCGGCGCGTTCAGCCGGCACTGGCCGATGGAACTGGTGGAAGTACAACTGGATGAGCGTGGCGCCGATCCACAGCCCGCCCAGAAAGCTGACGGCCTCCACGCCGCGCCACAGCAACAAAGCGGCGAGCAGCACCGTGAACGCCATCAGTATTTGATCGGACGTGCCGGTAGCTGACGGCTTATCGCGGTACTGCTTGTCCAGCAGAGCGCGGCGGCGACGGTAGGGCAGCGCGAAAAACGCGAACTTGGTGATGATGTGAATGCCCAGTACTACGACGACGACCGTGGCAATGGTGTTGAGCATCAGGTCTCCCACCCGGATATTCGGTGACGCGTGGTTGTACGGTCACCGGTATCAGTGTTCCCGCTGATGCCTCGGAAAATAATCCGCACTAATCGATGGGAAACGCCAATGACGTCGATAGCCCACCCCCGTGACCACGTCGTTTCGCTGGCTCGCGGCATGCGGGATCTGGTGCAGGCCGAAGCCGCCGAATCCGAGCGGATGCGCACTCTCACCCCGGCGATCGTCGATGAGATGTGGGCCAGCGGGTTGATGTCCGCGTTCAACCCTGCCGTAGCCGGTGGTGTCGAACCGTCGTTCACCGAGATGATCGAGACGTGGATCGAAATGGCTTGGCAGGACGGGTCATTCGGATGGATAGGCATCGCCAACCTGCCGTCGTCGTTCGCCGCGGCGGCCTATCTGCCCGACGAAGGTTTTGCGGAGGTGTTCACCGCTCACGACAACCGGATCACCATGGGCGGCCAGTTCTTCCCCAACGGGCAGGGGACAGCCACCGACGGCGGGTATCTGCTGAACGGATCGTGGAGCTTCGGTTCAGGTATCGGTCACTCCGAGTACGTCGCGGCCGGATTCCTGCCGATGAACAACGGCGAGATGCGCTGGATCAGCGAAGGCCTCCCCGAGATGCAGGTGGCCGTGCTGCCACGGGAACAGATCAGTTTCAACGACGGCTGGTACGTACAGGGACTCAAGGGAACCGGATCTTATGACTACAGCGTCGAGAACGTCTTCGTCCCGCACAGCCGTACCTTTGAACTATTCGTCCGCCAGCCACGTCGCGGTGCGTCGCCGGCCACCCGCATGGGGCTGATGCCCGTCACCGCCGCCGGTCACGCATCGTGGGCACTGGGTGTGGCCAAGAGCATGCTCGACGATGTCCAGGAACTGGCTGCTACAAAATTCCGGATGAGTGACATGGCGTCGTTGGCCAGTCGCCCCACGTTCCAAAAAGGGCTTGCACACCACTGGGCAAGCTGGCGCGCCGCCCGTCTTCTGGTGCTCGACGCGTTCACCACCGCCGAGGTTGCCGTGGCCGCCGGGGAAGATCTGACCCCGGCCTTGCGAGCGGACATGCGGGTGGCCGCCGTCTACGCAACCGATACCGCCCGCAGCTGTGCCGAGTGGGCCCATCTGGTCGCGGGGACCAGCTCGATCCGCGAGGGCACTCGACTCGAACGCGCGTTTCGCGATATATACACCGGCACCCAACATGCCTTCATCAGCGAGAAGGTGGCCATCGACGCGGCACAGATATGGCTCGGCATCATCGAAGACCAGCCGGGACTGTGAGTCTGGCGGGCAGCCCGTTATAGCAGTTGCTCACCAGGTTGCTGGTCGTTGGTTTGCTGGTCGTCGGAGTCGTCGCCGGTGCTTCCTTCTTCGCCAGTGAGCGAAGCCGGCACCCCCGCCGCGGCGCCGCCAGCGGCCCCGCCCATTGATGTGAACTGGCTGATAGAACTCAGCGGGGCGCTGCCGGCGCCTAGCACCGTTGCTGCGGCGTTTGCCGCCGCGACTCCTTCGATCAAATTGGTCATCAGCGGCGTGCGGGCAGCCGACCCGAGCGCACCCGGCAGCACCTCCGCCTGCGCCAGCCCGGCGCCGGCGCTTGGCCCCGCGAACACTTGGCTGGAGAGTTGACCGGCACTGGATATCAAAGTCCCGGCGGCCTCGCTGTCCGCTTGCGCATACATGCGGGCGATGTCCATCAACGCCGCACCCGCCCGCATGATCTCTTCATGCGCCGCTGCGTGTGCAGCCGTCGCCGACGCGGCCTCCGCAGCAAACGCCGCCGCTGCCTGCGCTGAGACCTCCTCAGCGCCCGCAGGCGTCAGCGCGGTCACCGACGACGCTGCCGCCGCACCGGCGGCGAGGGCGCGGGTGCCGATTTCGATTGTTTGTGCACCGATGACGGCTGCTGCCGGATCGTGCGACATGGAGGTCATCCGCGTCCTGCTAACTTTCTCGGGTCCAGCTTACGTTCGACGATCAATCAATTCTAAAGGCCCGATTGGGTGGCTAGCCCACCTGTTTGGTGGCTGTGAGCGTCGCGCATCTGAAGAAAGCCGATCACAAATGAGACAAAAGCCGCTCGGCGAACACTTCAGGATGCTCCCGGTGCATGAAATGCCCACCTGGGACCTCCTCGACGATGTACTCGTTCTCGAACATCCGGGCGGCGCCCCGATAGTCGGAGGGCTCGGAGACCGGATCATCGAGTCCCGCAAAGACGACCGTGGGCACGGTGATACGCGCCTTCAGTGCTGCCGACGGTATGGGGGAGAGCTTTCGGTAATAGCCGAACGCGGCGTTTAAGCTCGCCGGGTTTGCGAAGGCCGCGCGGACGGCGTCGAACTCGTTTGGATCGGGGTTCCACGTCGGTGACCATCGCCGATAGATGGCGGGGAGCGCCGCGAAGTCGTTGCGCGCGAAGCGCTTCGGTGCCCCCGGCAGCTTGTAGGCCACGAAGTGGCGAACACCCCAAAGCTTCTTCAGCGACGGCTTGAGCGCCGCTGGGTGCGGAATGCCAATTGCGAACAGCTTTTTGACCCGATCCGGGCCGAGCGCCGCCGCGCCGTACGCGGCCAACGCGCCCCAGTCGTGCCCGATGACCACGGCGTCGCGCTCGCCCAGCGCGTCAATCAACGCAAGCGGATCGCGCGCCAACGTCTCTTGGTCGGCATCGCGATCCGGGATCCCGCTGGGGTCATAGCCACGCAGAAATGGGCTGACCGCGCGGTATCCTTTGGCAGCGATTCGCGGGCGAAGGTCATCCCAGGTATGTGCGGTGTCCGGGAACCCGTGCAGCATGAGCACGAGAGGCCCCGAGCCCTCCTCGAGATAGGCGAATCTCAGCCCGTTCGCATCGACATATTGGGTCGCATCGGCCATGGTCTGGGGACACTACGCCAGTACTTGGGGCACTGGGGCGAATGTCCGGCCCGGTGGTCGCCTACCATCAGCCCATGCGCGGCTCAAAGATCCTGATCACTGGTCCGACTGGTCAAATCGCCACTCCGATCGCCCGGGCCCTTGCGGCCGAAAACGAAGTGTGGGGCATCGCCCGCTTCACCAACCCCGCCGCTCGAGAAGACCTTGAGAAGGCCGGGATTCGGTGCCAGACGGTCAACCTGGCGGCTGGTGACTTCACCGCTCTCCCAAACGACTTCGACTACGTCCTCAATCTGGCCGTTGCCAAGAGCGGCAACTGGGACAAGGATCTCGGCGCCAACGCGGAGTCGGTCGGGCTCCTGATGGCCCACTGCCGCGGTGCAAAGGCCTTCCTGCACTGTTCCTCGGCGGCCGTTTACGACCCGCCGGACGACGAACCCCGAACCGAGCGCGCCGCCCTGGGCGACAACCACAAGTTTTTGTTCCCCACCTATTCCATCTCCAAGATCGCCGGGGAGGTCGTCGCTCGGTCGATGGCGCGCGCTCTCGGCGTGCCCACCACCATCGCCCGCCTCAACGTCCCGTACGGCGACAACGGCGGGTGGCCCTACTACCACATGGAGATGATGCTGGCCGGCATCCCGATCCCCGTCCCGCCCGGTGGACCGGCCCGCTACAACCCGATCCACGAGGACGACGTCATCGCGACCATCCCGAAGCTACTCGAGGCGGCGTCGGTCCCGGCGACCACGGTCAACTGGTGCGGCGACCAGACCGTCAGCCTGCAGGAGTGGTGCGGCTACCTCGGCTCGCTCGTCGGCAAGGAACCGGATTTCGAGGAGAGTGAGCACGCCCTGCGCGGTAACCCCACCGACGTGACCTGGACGCATGAGCTCATCGGCGGCACCACGGTCGACTGGCACGACGGGGTACGGCGGATGGCGGCCAAGTTCCACCCGGAGCTGGTCAGCTCGTAGAAAGCTCCGTCGAAGACACGGATGATGGATAGGACGCCCGCGATCATTGTGGGACCAGATGGCGCCCGCGCA
>JBEKNM010000050.1:0-14038 GCA_049522835.1 Mycobacterium sp. | reverse complement strand
GGCCTTTGTAATTCATGCTTCTAGTTGGAAGGGCACCCCGTCGAACCGGTCTCGGGTGGTGAATTCTTCGACAGGTCTGCGGCGCAGCTTGCTCACTTGACGGGTGGGTTTACCGAGCGGAAGAAGGGCGGAGACCGCATGGGTGGCGGGGATGCCGAGCAGGTCGCGGATCTGCACTTCTTCAGCGACGGCCATCGTGGTGAGAGTGCCGCCGTACCCCTCGTTTCGGGCGGCCAGCAGAATGTTCCACACGAGCGGGTAGACCGATGCACCGCTGACCACACCGATGCGATCGAGATGCTGGTCCATCGCGGCCACGTACGCCAGGTCGACGGTGATCACCAGCACGACCGCCGCTTGCCGGAACGGGGCGCTGAATTCGTCGGGTACCACCGTGGCCGCGATCGTCTCAGCGGGCACACCGCTCGGCTCAACGGCATTCCAAGGGCGTTCGCCCGCCGATAGCTGGGCGAAGTAACGTCGTGCGCCCGGGACGTTCAGGTCGCCGAGCCGTTCGCGCAGGGCCGCGTCTCGAACTGCGACGATGTGCGTGCCTTGTCTATTGCCGCCACTCGGCGCGAAGCGGGCATTGTCGAGGATTCGGTAGAGGACCGGGTCTGGAAGTGGATCGTCGGTGAACTCACGCACCGCGAACGTGGTTCGCATGACGTCGTAGAGCTCCATCGTCACTTCCTACTGTCAGGTGGTTCGCGGCAAACCGACCATGGCCACGGCCATGACCGCGGGTTCGGCGCCGCGGTTGTGCCAACGGTGCCGGGTGCCGTTCTGGATGTTCACATCGCCTGCGCGCAGCGTCGTCTCGACGCCGTCGTCGAGTTCGAGGACGATCTCGCCAGAGATCATGATCTCCAAGTCCACGGTGTCGGTGGTGTGCATGCCCGGGTTGTCGAATTCGTTGGTTTCCAGCATGCCGGGGAGCTTCTCCTGCAGCTCCCGCAGACCGGCTTCGATGTCGACGCCTTCGAGGTCGGCGCCGCCGTCGCCAGGTGGGAAGGTGAGTAGGAAGAACCGGTAGCCTCCGGCGGGCGGGAAGAACGTCGTCTTCGGCCCGTTGGTACCGGCGTCGGGCAGGGTGGGCGCCGAGTCTGCTCGCCAGAGTTCGTGGTAGACGGTGGGGCTCAACGTCACGGTCGTAGGTTCGACGAGGCCGTCGTCGACGATGACCGCCTTGCCGTGCGCGTCGTGGCCGGTCACTACGCGGCGTACGTTCATCTGAAGAGCTCTCCTGGCTTCGTGGGGGCAGTTAGTTCGCGACGAAACTGTTGCGCAGCGCCAGCCGGTGAATCTTTTCGCTCGCATTGCGGGGCAGTGGTTCGTCGGTCAGTGCAACGTATCTCGGCACCTTGAATGTTGGCAGCGCGTTGCTCAGGTGTGCACGTAGTTCGTCCTCGGTGAGTGCGGAACCTGGCTGGGGATGGCACACCATCGCCAGTTCCTCGCCCATGAGGTCGTCGGGCACCCCGAAGACCGCGACCTCCTTGACCGACGGGTGTCGGTAGGCGACGTTCTCGACCTCGATAGGAGCGATGTTCTCTCCGCCGCGGATGACGATTTCCTTGATCCGCCCGGTGATGTGCAGGAAACCGTCATCGTCGATGTTGCCCAGGTCGCCGGTGCGTAGCCACCCGTCGGGGGTGAACGCTTCTTCGGTGAGGTCATCACGTTGCCAGTATCCGGGGGTTACGGTGACCCCCCGCAGCTCTATCTCGCCTTCCGACCCAGACGGCAGGACATTGCCCACAGAGTCGACGGCCCGAAGGTCGATGATCGGTGAAATGATGCCTGCGGCCATAGGTTTGAGATCGAACACCGGTCCGCTCATGGTTGCGCACACCGACGCCGTCTCGGTCATCCCGTAGCCCGCCGACCGATTCTCGATGCCGAGTTTGTGGCGCAACAATTCGGGAAGCCCTGCGGGTGTGGCGGCCCCGGCTGCGGCGACCCGCGAGATCGACGAGAGGTCGAAGTCGTCGAACCTGGGATGAGTCAACAGGTCCTTGAGGATGGCCGGCACGGTCGCGACCATCGTGACCTTCTCGTTCTGGATTGTCTGCATCGCAGTCAAGGCGTCCCATTTGCGCAGCAGCACCACCTTTTGACCAACCGCGCAGGGCAGCAGGAAGCCGCTGAACAGTCCGGTCGCGTGAAACAGCGGCACCGTCACCAGTTGCGCCTCGGTGGTCGCGCCACCACGAAGTTTAATCGCGCCGCTGAATTCGAGAGCGAGGAAGCCAGCCAGCATCATGTGCATGAGTGCCTGGCCTACTGAGATATGGCAATAGATCACGCCTTTGGGATGGCCGGTGCTGCCTGAGGTGTAGAGCAGCATCGCCATGTCTTCGGGTTCAGGACGCACTATGGCGTAGTCGCGCCCGCGGCCTGCCGCGACGGCGTCCTGGATTGTCCGCACGTCGAGGTGCGCGAGCGAGTCGTGGCCCAAACGCTGGCTGCCACCGTCGATATCGCTGAACAGCAGCGCCGTTCGGCGTTGCCGCAGCGCTTTGGCGGCCAGTCTGGTGCGGGGCAGGTCGGCGGCCAGTACAGTCGGATCCGAGTCGCGCAGAGTGAATTCGAGCTCCTCGGCCGATCCCCAACTATTGATCAACACCGCGACCGCGCCGACGTGGACCGCCGCGGCGAAGACCAGGACCCAGTCCGGACAGTTGCGCATCGCAATGGCGATCCGATTGCCGGGCTTGACACCCATGTCGTGTTGCAGCACGGCAGCCAGCGCGTCGACGTCGTCGAAGAACTGCTCGAAGGACCACCGTCGGTCACCGAAAACCAGAAAGTCCGCTCCGCCGTGCCCGCGACCCGAAGTGAGGATGTCGAGGACGGTGGGTGCAGCGTGCGTGAAGACGCGTCGGGGTACTCCGGCCACCTGCCGCTCGGTCACGGCGAAGATCCCATCGGCGGCGGTGAACCGGCGAACGGCCTCGTGGACGAGATCAGGAGTCAGAGTCACGATGTCCTCCCTCAGCGTCGGTGCCATGCCCCACTCCCTCCGAGCGGTTGGGTACACGAAGTCACCACAGTAAAACTACATAGTTTTTCTACAGCATAGTGGTCCGGGTCACAAAGTCGTGTGCCGGGCGGGACGGTGCTGACGACCCGGCACGGAGCGTGCGCTGTTAGAACAACGCCGTCACCGTAAGATGACAGCATGTCGGCGCCCCGCTCCAGTGCCATGCCACGGCGAGAGCCTGCGAATGGCTAAGCCGCTCATCCCGGTCGACGTGATCTACGAACACGCCTTGGCGCTGATCGACGAAGAGGGCGCCGAAGCACTCAATGCGCGACGTCTCGCCTCAGACCTCAAGTGCTCCACCCGCACGCTCTACCAGCAGGTGGGCAATCGCGAAGAGCTGATTCGGGCGCTCGTCGGTCGTCATTTCTCGCAGCTGCGGCTGGACTTCCACGAATACGGCACATGGGAGTCCACTGCCGTGCAATGGAGTCTCGCGCTCCATGACGCCCTGCAGGCTCATCCGTTCCTCACCGAACTGATGAACGTCGACGACCGTGGCGCCGTCACCGCCTATGTCAACAAACTACTGAAGTCGCTGGTGCAGGCGGGAATCGACCGCCGGCTCGCCACCGACTGCTGCCGTTCGTTGGTGAACACGACGATCAACCACACCATCGTCGAAGCGCAGGCGCTGCGCCAGGCGCCACCCACTCGCGCGGGCGTCCTGGATGCGAAGAAACGGCAAATTTCGTATCTGCGAACCATCGACTGGATCGTCGCCGGAGTCCGCCAGGAAGCGCTTTCGGCGACGACCACCGACCGGCGCCGTTAACTCGACGAGTCGCGTCGCCCCGTCCGCGTCACTTTGGAAAACGATGTTGTTTAATGCACTTTATGGATGACGGTGTGACTGCAGACTCTCCTGCCCGTGGTCCGTTGCACGGGATACGAGTGGTCGAGTTCGCGGGAGTGGATCCGGGGCCGCACGCGGCCATGGCGCTTGCCGACCTGGGTGCCGATGTGGTGCGCATTCAGCGACCAGGGGTACTGCCTCGCGCCGGGTTCAATGCCGACGGAATGCTGCGGGGGCGAGCCGTGGTGGAGGCGGACCTGAAGGACGATGACGACAAGGCGTCGGTCATGAGCCTCATCCGGCGGGCCGACGTCCTCGTGGAAGGCTTCCGTCCGGGGGTGATGGAACGTCTGGGATACGGCCCAGACGATGTGCAGCCCCTCAACCCCCGGTTGATCTATGCGCGGATGACCGGCTGGGGTCAGAGCGGTCCGCGCGCGCCACGAGCTGGCCATGACATCAATTACCTGGGTTTGACCGGCTTCCTGCACGCGATCGGGCGCCGAGGCGACCGGCCCGTCCCGCCGTTGAACCTAGTCGGCGACTTCGGCGGCGGCTCGATGTTCCTGCTCGTCGGCGTCCTCGCGGCGCTCATCGAACGCCAGGCCTCTGGCCGCGGCCAGGTGATTGATGCCGCCATCGTCGACGGGGTTTCGGTGCTCGGCCAGATGATCTGGGCCTTGCGCGGAATCGGAATATGGAGCGACGAACGCGGCACCAACATGCTCGACACCGGTGCGCCGTACTACGACACGTATGAAACCGCCGACGGCAAGTACATGGCGGTCGGAGCCATTGAACCCCAGTTCTACGCCGAATTACTCAACGGTCTCGGCCTGTCCGATCGAGCGAACTTGCCCGACCGCAACGACGTCTCGCAGTGGGAGACGTTGAGGTTGATGTTCACGCAGGCATTTCGGGCCCGTACCCGCGATGAATGGGCTGCCGTGTTCGACGGCACCGACGCGTGCGTCACGCCGGTCCTGACGTTCGCGGAGGCCGCCGACGACGAGCACATGACCGCCCGCGGAGCCGTGAGCGTCATCGACGACGTCATGCAGGCTTCCGTCGCGCCCCGGCTCTCGCGCTCCGTGCCTAGCGTTCCCCAAGGGCCCGCCCGCGTGGCCACTGATCCGGACGCGGTCTGGAACGACTGAACACGCCTTTGCAAAATTGCGAAAACAGTGTTTTTCTAATACCTGACCTGAAAGTGGCCAGTCCGCCGGGTTGGAGAGGTAGTTGGCATGGCATGGGACTTCTGCGCGGATCCGGATTTCGAACCCACGCTCGAATGGGTACGGAGTTTCGTGGACGACGAGTTACGCCCGATCGAGCCGCTGCTTCCGCACCTGTCACCACAACAGGCCAAGAGCTTGTTGGACCCGCTCAAGGACCGGGTCCGAGAGCGAGGTCTGTGGGCCGTGCATCTGCCGAAGGATATGGGCGGCAACGGCTTCGGCCAGCTGCCGCTGGCGCAGATGAACCTGATCACCGGCCGGGTGGGCCTGGCGATGGAGGTCTTCGGGAACATGGCCCCGGATTCGGGCAACGCCGAACTGATCGCCGAGGGCGGCACCGAGGAACAGAAGGAGCGCTGGCTGTGGCCCAACCTTCGCGGTGACCTCCGCAGTGCGTTCGCCATCACCGAACCGTGGGTGTCGGGCACCGATCCGACGCAGATCGAGTCGACGGGGACTCTTGAGGGTGACGAGTGGGTGCTCAACGGCCGCAAGTGGATGATCACCAACGCGTCGGTCGCGGACTTCATCATCTTCATGGTGGTCACCGACCCGGGGGCGCCGCCACATTTGCGGTGCTCGATGATCGTGGTGGAGAAGGGCACCCCGGGCTTGACGATCCTGCGTGACATTCCGTCGATGCATGATCCCGACGTGACCTTCGGCCGAATCGGCAACCATGCCGAGGTCGTGTTGGAGAATGTGCGCGTGCCCGCCGACCACCTAATCGGCCCGCAGGGTCACGGGTTCGTGCTGTCCCAGGTCCGGCTGGGCCCGGGTCGGCTGCATCACGCGACGCGTTGGCTCGCCGAGGCCGAGCGGGCCTTCGACATGATGTGCGAGCGCGCCCAGTCACGGTCGTCGTTCGGCAAGAGCTACACCCGCCACCAGATGGTGCAGGAGTACATCGCCGACTCACGCATCGAACTGGAGACGGCGAAACTCCTCACCTTGCGGGCGGCGTGGAAGTTCGACCGCGAGGGAAATCGAGCCGCGCGGAGCGACATTGCTATGTGCAAGGTGTACAACGCGCAGGTAGTCCACAACGTGGTCGACCGTGCGTTGCAGGTGCACGGGTCCCTGGGCTACAGCGGCGACATGCCGCTGGAGTCGATGTACCGGATGGCGCGGATGGCCAGCCTCGTCGATGGAGCCAACGAAGTGCACAAGGTCAGCGTCGCCAAGAGTGAGCTGGCCCGGTACCAGGCTGTCGAGGGATGGCCCAGCGAGCACGTCCCGACCCGGCTGGCCGCCGCCCGCGCGCGGTTCGCCTATCTGCTGGAAGCCAGCGCGTGAACCGCAACGCGGCGGCCTTCGACGTCCCGCACTTCACCGACTGGCTGGGGCAGGCGACCGGCGAGCCCGCTGCGGTGACGGTGACGCAGATGAGCGGAGGCGCGAGCTGCGAGATGTTCCGTGTCGAACGGTTTGGTCAGTCCTGGGTGGTGCGCCGGGCGCCCGTGACATCGGTGTCCGACACCGCGCACGATGTGGTTCGCGAAGCCCGGGTCATCGAATCACTGGCCGGATCGTCGGTGCCGGTGCCAACGATCCTGGCCATCGGCGAGGACCCCGCCGTCCTGGGGGCGCCCTTCTTCGTGATGTCTTTCGTCGACGGCGACGTGGTA
Source organism: Mycobacterium sp. (assembly GCA_049522835.1). GTDB lineage: Bacteria > Actinomycetota > Actinomycetes > Mycobacteriales > Mycobacteriaceae > Mycobacterium. The sequence goes on along the minus strand of JBEKNM010000050.1, from coordinate 7,330 downwards.
CGCCGTAATGGCCTCCCCGAAGCCCTTGCCGCGCAACCTGAGTCGCACCATTCGGTTGGGGAGGGGTTGATCGACACCCTGGTCAGCCTGCACGAAGTCGACTGGCAATCGACGCCGTTGGCGGGACTCTCCCACTCGAAGGGTTTCCTGGCCCGACAGGTCGATCGGTGGATGAATCAGCTCGAGTCCTACCGCTCGCGCCACCTGAACGGCGTCGATGAGGTCGCGGCCTGGCTGGCGGCCAACCAGCCGGCACATGGTGATCTGACGGTGATGCACGGCGACTACAAGCTCGACAACGTGCTGTGGTCGCGACAACCGCCACCTCGAGTGCTCAGCGTCGTCGACTTCGAGATGACCACCGTGGGAGATCCGCTCATCGACCTGGCATGGGCGCTGATCTTCTGGCCCGAGGAAGGCAACCTGATCGCGCTGGCGTCGCCTGGTACCCCCAACGGCATCGCTGCCGACCAGTGCCAGACTCCAGGCCAACTCATGGAGCGCTACGCGGCAGCCACCGGCCGCGACCTGTCCGCTTTCGGCTGGTATCAGGCCTTCAGCGCTTGGAAGCTGGCGATCGTCCTGGAAGCCTCGTATGCGAAGTTCCGTCTCGGCGAGTCCACCAACCCGCACCACGAAGTCTTCGGATTCGTCGTCGACGAACTGCTCTCGCGCGCAAGGAGGTTCGCTCGGTGACCGACCCTCTGTTCTCCGTCGCCGACCAGGTGGTGTTGGTCACCGGTGGCAGCCGAGGACTGGGCCGCGCGATGTGTCTGGGGCTGGCCGAACGCGGAGCGCGGGTGGTGATCGCCAGCCGCAAGCTCGACGCCTGCGAAGAGCTGGCCGCACAGATCCGCGGAAGCGGTGGCGAGGCGTTCGCCGCGGCCTGCCACGTCGGGGACTGGGAGTCGCTCGACCGGGTCGTCGCGGACGCCGCAGGACGCTGGGGGCGGCTCGATGGCCTCATCAACAATGCCGGGATGAGTCCGCTGGCGCCATCGCTGCTGGAGACGTCGGAGACATTGTTCGACAAGGTGATCGCCGTCAACCTCAAGGGTCCGACGCGGCTGACGGCCCTGGCCGCCGAGGCGATGAAGGCCACCGGCGGTGGCTCGATCATCAACATCAGCTCGCTGGCCTCGGTGAAACCGATCTCGACCGCCCCTGTGTATTCCGCTGCGAAGGCTGGACTCAACGCGCTGACGAGGGCGGCGGCGCTCGAATACGCCGGCGCAGATATCCGCGTCAACGGCATCATCTGTGGCACCTTCGACACCGACGCCGCAGCGGGCTTCGTGCGCAACGCGGACCTGCTACCCGAGGTCGTGCGGCCCATCGCACTGGGGCGGGTCGGACGTCCGGACGAGATCGTCGGTGCCGCCGTGTACCTGCTGTCCGACGCATCCAGCTACACCACGGGATCGCTCATAACCATCGACGGCGGGGTGTCCGGATGAGGGAGCCAGCAATCCGTACCCAGCCACGAGCACGAGCAACTCGTGGCGGCACTGGCCGGAGCACTGAACGCTTGCGCGTCGGCAACGGCGGCTGCGATCAAACCCGTCGGCGGCGCCTGCGGCGCAACACATCTGGCGGACTGACAATTAAGAAAACGTCGTCTCCGGTAACACCGTGATCGTCGAGGCTCGCGAGAGCGGAGTATGGACCCGGCCCTGGGAGATCTTTGGCTTTAGTCTGGAACCTTCGGGCGAAGCGTACGACGACCAAGATGCGGTGTTCTTTGAGGTAAGGGACGGCCTTATCTGCCAAACTCGCGTTTACATCACCAATAATTGTGCGCGAATCTATCAGATCGACAAACGAATCGCTGAGATTGTGAACGTCGGTAGTGAATAGGTGCGGTAGATGAATTGGCCCGACTAAGAAAGTTCTCCATATGCCACGCCCAAAACTCTCCTTCGCTTGTCCACCCGGCGGTCGCTCAGTTGAAAACAGCAAGATAGCCGAGAAGCTCGGGTACGAGCGAGCGTGGCTGTTCGACTCGCCCTCGCTGTACACCGATATCTGGATTTCCTTGGCACGAATCGCGGACGCAACCGAACGCATCGGCCTGGGGACAGGTGTCGCGGTTCCCAGCATGCGGCACCCCATGGTTACCGCATCGGCTATCGCCGCCGTCGAGGCACTGGCACCCGGTCGGCTTGTCGTGGCGTTCGGAACCGGCTTTACAGCCCGGGTGACGATGGGGCAGAAGCCCATGAGCTGGAAGGCGCTCACGGAGTACACCCGGCAAGTACGCAAATTGCTGGACGGCGATGTCGTCGAGATCGACGGCGGCGCATGCCAGATGATGCACGTCGAGGACCTCGCCCCGGATAGACCCATTGCCGTTCCTCTTTGGGTCGCACCCTCAGGACCGAAAGGTATGAGAGCCGCAAGGGAACTGGGCGTCGATGGTGTCCTTGTGATATCACCGCCAAACGAACCACTTGATTGCACCCACCGGGGCCTTCTGGTTTTCGGCACGGTCCTCCGGCCGGGAGAAGACGAGACATCGCAACGCGTGCTGGCTGCCGGCGGTCCGGGCTATGCCACCAGCGTCCACGGGCTCTGGGACCTTGCTCCCGATGCCGTGGCGTCTGTACCAGGTGGTGCGGAGTGGCACGAGCGCGTCAAGGCTGAGCGTCCCGAAGGAGAGCGCCACCTCGTTGTTCATCAGGGGCACTTGTCAACAGTCACCGATCGTGACCTCAGCCTTGTCGCCGCAGCGGGCAAGTCAATCCTTGACTGCGGCTGGTCTGGTGATCCCGATTCGATTGCCGCGCGAATGGACCAGGCGGCCGAGCAGGGAATCACGGAAGTCGTTTACATACCGGCTGGTCCTGATGTCCCCGCCGAGCTAGAGGCTTTTGCCGCAGCCGCGCAATTGTGAGTTGGATACGCCGTAACCGCCGCGGGATCCTGATGGGCGCACGTACACATACCGACTAGTGGTTAGGAACCCGCCTTGACTCCGCCCGCGCTCGAGCCGTTTTTTGTCGCCGACGGCGACACTTTCGTCCCCAATGACATTGCGCAAGGCGGCTGGGGGCCGACTCTGGGCGGGCAGGTGGTGGGTGGGCTGCTGGCCAGAGCCGTCGAGCAGCAGCGTGCCGACCCCGAACTGATTCCTGCTCGCTTCACCGTCGATATATTGCGCCGAGTAGCTACCGCTCCGGTACAGGTGCACGCCGACGTCGTGCGGACGGGTCGCCGCATGCAGGCGATCGACGCAACGCTGATGCAAGGCGGCGAGTTAGTCGCACGAGCCTCGACGTTGCTTCTCCGACGAGGCGATCAGCCCCGCGAGACGCCTTGGACCACAACGATTTCGATGCCGCCGATACCGCAGGAGCCTGCCCAATTCGACGGTTCCGTCCCCATGTTCATCACGCCGTACGGCGGCGACACCAGCAACTACACGTTCCCGTGGCAGCACGACGGCCCTCGCTATGCGTGGATCCGGGAGATTCGGCCATTGGTCGACGATGAACCACTGACGCCGTTCGTCCGCGCAGCCATGGCCGTCGACGTAACTGCCTCGCTCACGGGCTTCTCGAAGGCGGGACTCGAATTCATCAATGCCGACTACACCCTGACGCTGTGTCGACTGCCCGACGGTCAATACGTCGGGTTGGCCGGGCTGACGCATTACAGCGCGGCAGGAATTGCCGTCGGCTCCGCCAGCCTGTTCGATGCGCACGGCCCTATCGGCGCCAGCATCACCACGGCTGCCGCGAATTCGAACTTCCGACCATCCGTCGGTGCGCAAGATGAACGCTTGCCCAATCAGTCGTCTGCACACCCGTGATGCGCGAACTCGAGCCGACCAAGGAGGACCGCCCGTGAGCCACGGTTCGAGAATGTGGGTCCCCGAACCGTCAGCGGCTGAGGGGTTTTCGATCTGCGGTGGGCGACGCCCTCAGTACGCCGTCGAAGACCGCATGAAACTCCCCCAGGGTTAGTGATAGGTCGGCCAGGACGTATTCGTTGGTGAGTACCGATGCGAGGTGGGCCAGCGCGCTGGGGTCGCCGACTCGGATCTCGCCGCTCTTCTGTCCTTCCCGAACGAGGTCGGTCATCAGTTCCATGGCCTGCCCGTAGCGGCCGTAGACGTCGTCGGCGAAGGCGGCCAGGACGGGACCAAGGATGGCCGCGCCTCCCTGGACCTGTCGAATAAGCGCGCTGAACCGTTTTTGAGCGCCGAAATAGGCAGCCGCCGCATCAACGACCGAGTGAAGACGCTCCAACGCAGTGCCTTCACGTTCCGCGGCCGTCTTCACTTCGCTGAGGTATTCGTCGGCGCGACGGTTGAGGGTTTCGGTCACCAGGTGTTGCTTGCTGTCAAAGAACTTGTAAATGGCGGCGGTCGAGTACCCGGACAACTCGGCAATTCGCCGTAACGAGCCGTCGCGCAGACCGTCCTCGCTGAACACCCGCTCCGCGGCGTCAAGGATGTCGGCCGTGCTCGCGGCACGTCGGGCCGCGCGGCGCCGCCTGCGCGGGTCTTCGCCCACCGAATCGGTCACGAGCCCACCCTAGCGAACGCCGGTCTTGATTTCTGAAGATAGGTCCACCAAAGTGGACAGATGTCCACAGAATGGTCTCGCTGGGTGATGGCCCGGTGAGCGGCAACGTCGAAGCGCGCCTCGTTCGTCAAGCGGTCGCCGCGCTGAACCGTGGTGACGTCGAGGCGTACCTGAGCGGGTTCGCCCTGGACTGCCTGCGATGGGTAGGCGGGTTGGGCGTGGCGCTCACGGTGCCGGACATCCGGGAGAACCTGATGCAGCTCTTTGCCGCGTTCGACGAGCTTCACCTTGACGAGGACTTGTTGTTCGGCGGCGACCGTCATGTCTGTGCGCGTTGGACGTTGCGCGGTGTCCACACCGGCGAGTACGGGGGCATTGCGCCGACGCATCGCGAGATCGCCGTGGAGACGTGCGAGGTCTACAGCTTTACCGGGGACAAGGTCACCGAATGCCACGTATACGGCGAGACGATGAGCCTGTTCAACCAGCTATCGGGAGAGCGCGCATGAGTGAGTTGACCGCGTCGACGTTGCTGCGCTCCGACGTCCTCGAGGAGCCATACGACTTCTACCGGACCTTGCGGACCCAAGCGCCGGTCTGGGCGGTGCCGGGCACCGACGTCGTCACGGTCGCCACGTTCGATCTGATCTCCGAGGCGGTAGGGCGCCCGGAAGACTTTTCGTCCAATATCTTGTCGCTGCTCTACCGCGATGACGACGGGCTGCCAGCGCGGCTCGACTTCGGGGGCACCGCCCCACCGACACTTGCGACGGCCGATCCGCCGCTGCACACGACCCACCGGAAGGCCGTATTTCCCGAACTGGTGGCACGCCGGATGCTCACCCTGGAAGGCGACATCCGGGCGCTGTGCGCGACGGCCGTCGACGGGGCGCTCCGCGACGACCCATTCGAGTTCATGAGCACCGTCGGAAACGTCGTGCCGATCACCGTGGTCGCCAAGCTGATCGGGTTCCGCGACATCAACCCGGCGCAGCTGCTGGAAGCCGCATTCGACTCGACCGCAATGATCGGCGGCACCATGACCTTGGATCGTCTGACGGAACTCGTTACTCGTATCGGCGTCATCCAAGAGTGGATCCGCCTTCAGGTCGCCGAGACTTCGGAATGCGACGAGGACGGCATTCTGCTCGCCGTCCGACGGGCGCTGGACGCGGGCACGCTGCAGGAGGGTGAGGTGCAGATCATCCTGCACACGCTGCTCAGTGCTGGAGGCGAAACGACCAGCAGCCTGGTCGGCAACGCCGTTCGCCTGCTCGCCGACGATCCAGGACTGCAGCAGCTTCTACGCGAAAAGCCTGAGCTGATCGACACATTCGTGGAAGAGGCCCTTCGCCTCGAATCTCCATTCCGCCAGCAGATGCGCAGCATTCCCCACGACACCACGCTGGGCGGCGTCGACATCCCCAGTGGCTCAACGGTGGTGCTGTTGTTCGGATCGGCGAATCGCGATTCTGCACAGTTCGACAACCCGGACACCGTGGACCTCACTCGCCGTTCCCCACGCCGCCACCTCGCCTTCGGGCACGGCATCCACTACTGCGTCGGAGCCGCACTGGCCCGCATCGAAGCCAGGGCCGTGCTGACCACCTTGCTGGAACGGACACGCGAATTCAGCGTCGATCCCGACGACGCGCCCCGTTGGGCCGAGAGCTTCCTGGTCCGCCGCCACGAGCGTCTTCCGCTGACGTTGGCACGGCGCTGAGAGTGGACTGGAAGCCGGAGTCGCTGGTCGGCCACTGGTCGCCTCAGTCGTCGCAGGTGTCGCAGGTGTCGCAGGTGAGCGGAACGCAGCGGCATCGCAACCCAGCGTGGTTGGTGGCACTCCGTAGGGTTGATGTTGCGGGCGGACTGGCACACCGGCGAGGCGGAGGCCGCTCATACCTGGAAGTGATCGGGTTCTTCATTTCAACCAATGGCAGCGAAGGGAATTCGAATGGCGAGGACCGACGACGACACTTGGGATATCAACGAAAGCGTCGGCGCTACGGCACTCGGCGTGGCCGGTGGGCGGGCGGCGGAGACCAACAGCGCCGATCCGCTCATCAGTGATCCTTATGCCCGGTTGTTCCTCGAGGCGGCCGGCGACGGTATCTGGAAGATCTATCTCGACGATGAGCCTCCTGCGGAATTGGCCGAAGTGGACCCCCGCTTCAAAGAGCGGATGCAGGTGTCGATGAGTTATATGGGTTCGCGGACGAAGTTCTTCGACGACTTCTTTCTCGCTGCGGCGTCCGCCGGTATCGGCCAAGCGGTGATATTGGCGGCGGGACTGGATGCTCGCGCTTGGCGGTTGGCTTGGCCTGAGGGCAGTGTGGTCTACGAGATCGACCAACCCAAGGTGTTGGCCTTCAAGCTCGAGACGCTGGAGTCCCACGATGTCACGCCCATCGCCACCCATGTCGGCGTCGGCATCGATCTGCGCCAGGACTGGCCGAAGGCACTGGTGGACGCAGGTTTTGATCCTGCTGTTCCGACCGCGTGGTCCGCCGAAGGGCTGCTGCCGTATCTGACGGCTGAGGCTCAGGATCTGTTGTTCGACCGCATCCAGGCTCTCAGCGCACACGGGAGTCGGGTCGCGGTGGAGGCCTTCACCAACGACTTCTTCAGCGCCGAGAGCTTCGCGCGCCGTCAAGAACAAATGGAGCAGTACCGAGCGGTCGCAATCAAGTTGGGCGGTAAGGACATCACTGAGTCCGGCAATCTGCTGTATGACGAGGAACGGACCGAGGTCGCCGATTGGCTAGAGGCACACGGCTGGACGGTCACCGCTACCGGCGCCG
>JBEKNM010000049.1:0-14047 GCA_049522835.1 Mycobacterium sp. | reverse complement strand
CCTGCACGCGGCTCAACCGGAAGCGATTGCCGTACTTGATGACTCGGAGCTGCTCCGCGGCATTCTGGGCGACGCCGCGGTCGACTTGGTGGTCGCGGTTCGCCGTCTGGAGCAGCAGCGCTACGGTGACCTCAGCCCCGAGCAACTCGCAGACAAGTTCCGGATGGCCTGGAGCCTGTGACAGACCCCGCGATGGTGACTGACTCCTCGGCACTGGCCCGACACATCACCGGCGTGGCATTGATCGATCAGCATGTCCACGGTTGCTGGTTGAGGGCGGGGGACCGGCGGCGGTTCGAGAACGCCCTCAATGAGGCCAACACCGAACCTCTTGCCGCCTTCGACTCTGGGTTCGACACACAACTCGGCTTCGCCGTGCGGGCCCACTGCAGTCCTGTCCTGGGATTACCGAAACACACCGATCCGCAGGCATATTGGGACCGCCGGAGTCAGTTCAGCGAGACCGAGCTGGCTCGCTTGTTTCTGCCCGCCGCCGGAGTGAGCGACTGGCTGGTGGACACCGGACTCGACAGCGACGTAGCCGGCATCGCGGATGTCGCCGAGGTGAGCGCATTGTCCGGCAACCGCGCGCACGAGGTGGTTCGTCTCGAGCAGGTGGCCGAGCAGGCCGCGCAGGCACCGGGCGACTACGCATCGGCGTTCGAGGAGATCCTGCACCGGCGTGCCGCAACAGCAGTGGGCACCAAGTCCATTCTGGCCTACCGCGGTGGGTTCGAGGGCGACCTGACCGAGCCGACGGCGTCGCAGGTCACCGAGGCCGGCGGCCGATGGCGCGACCGCGGCGGTATCCGGTTACAGGATCGGATCCTGCTGCGGTTCGGTTTGCACCAGGCGCTGCGGCTGGGCAAGCCGCTGCAATTTCACGTTGGCTTCGGCGACCGGGACTGCGATCTGCACAAGACCAATCCGCTGTATCTGCTTAATTTTCTGCGGCAGTCCGGCGACACGCCAATCGTGCTGCTGCACTGCTATCCGTACGAGCGCGAAGCCGGCTATCTGGCGCAGGCCTTCAACAACGTGTATCTCGACGGCGGGTTGAGTGTGAACCACCTGGGAGCGCGGGCACCCGGTTTCATCGCCCGACTGCTGGAAATAGCACCCTTCCGCAAGATCCTGTACTCGTCGGACGGGTTCGGCCCCGCCGAACTGCACTTTCTGGGCGCCGCGTTGTGGCGCTACGGAATCCACCGCGTACTACGCGGTTTCGTCGAGGACGGCGACTGGAGCGAGGCCGACGCGATGCGGGTGGTTGATCTTGTTGCCCACGACAACGCTGCCCGCATCTATCGGCTCGGCGAGCGGTGAACTTGCCGGTCTACTACACCAGGCCCGTCGCGTCGATGACCCACGACATATCAGCCTTCGCAAGGTCTTCCAACCAAGTGGCAGGCGCAAAGCTGGTGAGCCCGGACATGTCCCAGTAGTCCTTCCAGAGACCGACCTTCGCCGCACCGTCTTGCAAGACCACTTTGTGGACCGTGACGAATCTCAGCACGCCATGCTCGCCTGTGGTGAACGTCCAGGTCTCGGAGTGCTCATACATGACATCGGAGCCGTTGGACAGCAGCACGCCCTGGTGGTTCTCGTAGCCGGCCAACGGCTCGAGCCCGACCTTGAGTCGTTTCACGATGTCGTCGGGGCCTCGCGCCCCCGCCGAAGGGATCGGCATGTCGACGTAGAGGCAGTCCTTTGACAAGAATGTCTTGACCGCGTCCCAATCCCGGCGGGAAAGTGCCTGCCATAGACCGGTGACGACATCTTCGGCCGCAATCGTGGAAACTTCTGTCATACCGGCCAATGACACTCGTCCGCCGCACGGGTGTCAACCGCGGCGGATACTCGCTATGGTGACCCCGCTACAGCGCTACATCGCCGAGGAGATCGCCGCCGATCACGTCGAGGGCCTGCTGACCAGACGCGAAGCCATGCGACGCCTGGCTCTGCTCGGCGTGGGCACCGCGGCTGCCACCGCGCTCATCGCGGCCTGTTCCGACAGGAACCCTGCCGAGACTCCAGCGGGTCCGACGCCCACGTCAGGCACCACCTCATCTCGCCCGCCGGGTATGGCCAATGCGCTGTCGACGGAGCCGATCACTTGGCCGGGTCCACAGGGGCAGCTGCAGGCGGCATGGGCACAAGCCACCAATCCCAAAGGCAGCGTGCTTGTTATCCACGAGAACAAGGGGCTGACCGACTGGGTGCGGTCGGTGGCCGGTCGGCTCGCCGGCGCCGGCTATTCGGCGCTGGCCATCGACCTGCTGTCCGAGGAAGGCGGCACGAGCACCTTTCAAGATCCTGGCCAGGCCACCGCTGCGTTGGGCAAAATTGCGCCGGACCGATTCACCCACGACCTGAACTCCGGTGTGGCTCAACTGCGGCTGCGCGTTCCGGGGCAGAAGGTGGCCGTGGTCGGCTTCTGCTTCGGCGGCGGACTGGTGTGGCAACTGCTGGCCTCCGGCGCGCTGGCGGTGTCGGCCGCGGTCCCGTTCTATGGACCGTTACCCGACGAACCCGACTTCGCCGGATCCAAGGCCGCGGTGCTGGGCATCTACGGCGCCTTGGACAAACGCGTCACCGGGTCCGAGTCTGCGGCCAAAGCGGCCCTCGATCGAGCAGGGCTGGTCAACGACCTCGTCGTCGAACCCGATGCCGACCACGCGTTCTTCAACGACACCGGCCCGCGCTATAACGCCGCCGCCGCGGCCGATGCCTGGCGGCGGTTGTTGGAATGGTTCGACCGCTACGTCGCCGGGCAATGATCAGCTTGCTGGTTAGCGGTCGACCGGAGCCATCGACCGGGCCGGTCCCAAGGCCACCGGCAATGTCGACCAGCCCCGCAGCACCCGCGTGTCCCGCCTGCTTCCGGCGCCCGCTGCCCGCACCTCGGGGAAGCGCTCAAAGAATGTCCGCAATCCGACTTCGCCCTCGGCCCGGGCAAGGGCGGCCCCCAGGCAGAAGTGCCGGCCGCCGGAGAACGCGAGATGCTTTCCCGCGTTGGGTCGTTCGATGTCGAAGTGATGCGGGTTGGGGAACACGGACGGATCCCGATTGGCCGCGGCCAGGTAGACGATCACCAACTCGCGGCGTTTGATCTGCGTGCCCGCCATCTCGACGTCCTTGACTGCCAACCGCGCGGTGAGCTGAACAGGGGACTCCAGCCGCAGGATCTCTTCAACGGCGTTAGGCCACAACTCAGGGCGTTGGCGCAGCGTGTCCAGGTGCTCGGGTGTGTCCAGCAGCATGCGAATCCCGTTGCCCAACAGGTTCACCGTGGTTTCGAACCCAGCGGCCAAAACCAGCCCGGCGATCCCGATAAGCTCGGTCTCACTGAGACGTGTTTCGATAGGCCCGTTTTCCGAAGCCTGGATCAGCTGACTCATCAGATTGTCACCCGGAGCGCGCCGCAATTGTCGTAGGTGGTCAACCAACCAGAGGTTGAACCCGGCGATCCCGTCCTGCACGCTCCGGTACTGCCGCCACGGCAGTCCGATGTCCAGACTCGGCGCGGCCAACTCACCGAACTCCAGGACGCGCCCGCGGTCTTGGTCGGGGACGCCCAAGATGTCGCTGATAATCGCCACCGGAAGCAGCGAGCAGTACCGCCCGACAATGTCAACGACGCCGGAGCCACCGGATTCGTCGGCCAACTGGTCCAAGAGGTTGACCGCGGTCTGCTCGACTCGATCACGTAATGCGGCGACCGCTCTGGAGGTGAATACCGCCGATACCGTCTTGCGGTAGCGGGTGTGCTCCGGTGGCTCCACAGCCAACAACGACGGTGGACGCAGTGGATGAAGAAGATCGTCGCGGGCGCGGCGCTCCAGCCAGCGAAGCGGCGCCGGCAAATTGGATCCCAACATCAGCACCCGGAAGTCCTCGGATCGCAGCAGCTCACTGGCAAGCGCGTGATCTACAGCCAAGTAGTTGACGCGGGCTTTGACCAGCGGGCCCAGGGCCCGTACTTCGTCGTAAAACGGAACCGGGTCGGCAGTCACTTCCGGATCGGCGACCAACCTGGACTGCAAGTCACCTCGCCGGACACCGATCGCCGCAACGCCCCGGACGAACCCGTGCATCGCAAGCCAGTGCAATCTCTGCTTCACCAGTCCTCCATCGATCAGGTGGTCTCGATCAAGGGTAGGCCGTCTTAGATAAAGCTCCGCCCAGCTTCACTGACCGGCAGCGCAACGGGCATCGGCCGCGGCTTCAGCACTCAGCGGTGATCTTGAAGTCTTCGGTCACGACTTTGTTGGGATTGCTGCTGTTGATGCCGTAGGCACTTCCGGTGATGGTGTAGGCACTCCTGCCGATATCAGCGCGCGCGTCTCCCACCCCGCCTTCCCAGAAGCTGCCGGTGAATCCATCGATATTGCGGATCTTCACCCACTGGGGGATGACCCTGTCGCCGCTGAGCAGCACCACCGCTTCGACGTTGCCGTCGCGGTCAGGGATGTCGAGTGTTCGGTATGCCTGGTTTTGGCTACACGCGGCAGGGCGAGCCGAATGGGTAGCGCCGTCGATCGTCAGACGGGCGGCCGTTCGGGGGACCGTCTGGGCCTGCGCGCACCCCGCCACGCCGGCGACGACGGTCACCGCAACTGCGACGAATCGCATCCGCACCGATTCACCTGCTTCACTGCTGTTTCGGCATCAGCCCGGGGAGGGATTTGGCGATGCGGCCTCGCACGAGCTCCGGGCTAAGGCCCTTGAGTAGGTCGATCAAGCGAATGCCCTTGGGCACGTACCAATGCAACCGCTTCGGGTGCTGGTAGGCCTGCCATGCCGCCTCGGCGACACTGCTCGCGGGCATCAGACGCATCAAGCCCTTCTTGGGTGCGCCGGCGCGGATCTGCTCGGCGGTCATCGTTCCTGCATCATCGGAGTGGTTGGTCGTCGTCGTCAAAATCGCGGTGTCGATCAAGCCGGGCAGCACGTCGGCCACCCGCACGCCATGTCGGTGCCACTCCACGCTCAGCGCCTCAGTCAACCCTTTGACCGCATGCTTGGTCGACGAATAGACCGCGAGGCGGGGCATACCGTAGGTTCCCGCGGAAGAAGACGTCGAGAACATCAGACTGCCAGGATTCTTCTTCAGGTAGGGCAGTGCTCCGTAGGCGCCGCTCAGCACCGCCTTGTAGTTCACCTCGACGACGCGCATCGCCGCTTCGTAGGGCACGTCCTCGAACCAGCCGGATTCGCCGATGCCCGCGTTGTTCCACATCATGTCCAGGCCGCCGCGGGCATTGTCGGCGCAAAAATCGGCCAGGGCACCGTCCAGAGCCGACTTGTCCGTCACATCGACGGTGCGGGTCCACAGGCGCGCGGTGCCCAGCTCTTCCCTCAACCCTGCCAAGCCGTCGTCATTGCGGTCCACCGCTCCGACTCGCCAGCCTTTGGCATGGAAGAGTTTTGCCCCTTCGCGGCCCATGCCGCTGCCCGCCCCGGTGATGAAGACCGATTTCTCGGTGCCATTAAAGCCCGGCATGTGGACCTTCCGGTGGTAATGAGCCGGGCGACTCAGCGCGCCTCGACCGCATCCTTGATGCCGTTCAGCGTTTTGGTCATATCACGGATGTTCCGTCTTTTACGCAGAAAGCCGCCAAAGAACCAATACACACCGAGCCACGGTGCGGGGTTGAGCCGAAATGACTCGGTCACTTCCGTGCCGTCGCCGGAAGGCGCCAACCGGTAGTGCCAGTTGTTCACCGCCCTGTCGCCGAGGAGAACCGCAAAGCCGAACTCGCGGCTGGGTTCGCATGCGGTCACCTCGCACGTCGTCCAATACACCGGCCCTATCTCGTTTCGCCGAACATGGCCGCGGAATTTGGCTCCGAGGGCGGGGCCGGTCGCGCCGCCCAGCCACTCGGCCTCCATTACTTCCGGGGAGAACCGTCCCGTGTTGCGGACATCCGCGATCAGATCCCAGATCTTGTCCGCAGGCGCCGCGATGTGAACTGTCGCCGAACCTTCCATCGCCTGATCCAAACACATGCTCGCGCCGGGTCATAGACCGGGCAAGCGGTTAATCATCAATGCGGGACGCCGGCCAGAATGAGCCCGTTGATGATCTGCTTGATGCCCTGTGCGGGGTGCGAAAACAGTGCAGTCGGAAGGCCCGATTGGGCGCCGCACTTCGGCCATGCCTCCAACCCCTGTTCGGCCAGAACCCGGTTGGCCACCGCGATTTGCTCCTGTTTGGAGGCCGCCGCCGGGTTGCCCACACCGCCGTATTGGGCCCAGGTGGCCGGCTTGAATTGCAGGCCGCCGTACTCGCCGTTTCCGGTGTTGGCTGCCCAGTTTCCACCGGACTCGCATTGCGCGACTGCGTCCCAGTTGGGGGACGGGGGGGCAGCGTTGGCAACAGCTGCAGACGGACCCAGCGACGCTGCGATAAGACCGCACGCAAGGGCGGTCTTTACGAGAGATTTGCCGAGCTTTCTCATGTCAAGTATTTCGCTGGGCGTGTCCCAAGCGTTACCGATTTGAATGGCTCGCGAGATAAGAAATCTATGGCACGAAAATCAGCATGTCAGAAGGCGAATTACAGCCTTTTGGAACCGAATCTTTAGGCACAGGGAGACTGGAGTCGCCGCTGAGAGCGCTCGTTGATAAAGGCTGTCGAGCTGGCGGGTCGGTATGACGTCGCTGCTGGCGGCTTGATCGCGACGCCGACAGGTCCGGTGGCGTAGCCGGCGCGTTGGACGCGCGCGGATCAAGCCTTTTAACGCGCTCCTGCGCCTGACGATGTGTCGTCAAGCGCAGGAGCGACCTCCAGCAGGTGACGTTTTATCCGCCGCCTCCGGGTGACGCGCCCAAGACGCCCTGCAGGTCAGGCTTCATGGCGTTGAGCTGGGATCCCCAGTACTCCCAGCTGTGAGTTCCGTTGGCATTGAAGTTGAACACGGCGTTGTGGCCACCGGCTGCGTTGTAGGCATCCTGGAACTTCAGGTTGCTGCTGCGCACGAAGTTCTCCAGGAACTCGGCGGGCATGTTGGCCCCACCCAGCTCCGACGGTGTGCCGTTACCGCAGTAGATCCAGAGCCGGGTGTTGTTGCCGACCAGCTTCGGGATCTGCAGGCTCGGGTCGTTGCGCTGCCATGCCGGGTCACTCGACGGTCCCCACATGTCGTTGGCCTTGTAGCCGCCGGCGTCACCCATCGCCATGCCGATCAGCGAGGGCCCCATCCCCTGGGACGGGTCCATCAGGGCCGACAGCGAGCCGGCGTAGATGAACTGGCCCGGGTGGTAGGCGGCCAGGATCATTGCCGACGACCCGGCCATCGATATGCCGACCGCGGCGCTGCCGGCGGACTTGACACTCCTCTGTGCCGACAGGTACCCCGGCAGCTCGCTGGTGAGGAAGGTCTCCCACTTGTAAGTCGAGCAGCCGGCCTTGCCGCAGGCCTGGTTGTACCAGTCACTGTAGAAACTGGACTGCCCACCGACCGGCATGACAATCGACAGCCCCGACTTGTAGTACCACTCGAACGCGGGGGTGTTGATGTCCCAGCCGTTGTAGTCGTCTTGAGCCCGCAACCCGTCGAGCAGATACACCGCCGGAGAGCCGTCTCCGCCGCTCTGGAATTGGACCTTGATACTGCGACCCATAGCCCCCGACGGCACCTGCAGGTATTCGACGGGCAGACCCGGCCGCGAGAACGCCCCCGCGGTCGGCGCTCCGCCGGCAAGACCGATCAGGCCTGGCAGGGTGACGGCCGCAGCCGTACCGACCAAAAGCCGGCGCCCCCAGGCCCGGATCCGCTCGCTCACGTCTGTCATACCTGCGCCCCTTGTCCGTATGTCATGTCGTGTGTGCTTTCGCCAGAATTTACCGTGTGAATAGGCCGAATGTCGATCTAGACGCGAAGTAGTCTCAGTTTTGTATCGGTTGCTGGCGCGAATTCAGCGACCGTGATAAGTGGGCCGCAAAGTTCGCGGAGGCTTCCCGAACCGTCGCTGGGCGGTCAGCTACGACCCGGTTCACCAGGAAAAAGGCCGCTCTAACGCGCCCGGGAACACAGGGGAGCGGACGGCATGTGGCGCGGGATAGAAAGTGTCTAATCACGACGGCCGACACGATTTCGACAAGTTCTACGGCGCCGTGCAATCTGTCGGGCGTTTAACCACGCCGGCGCGAGGTAACTTCGGCGGACCACAGTCGGCACCGGCGGAGAATGTACTCAGCCGTCAGACCACGGCCGAACAACACGGACTGGGCAATCCGGACATTTTGTTCAGCCGTAGTCAATAGTCCGCAGAGCGTCTGCCTGGTGGTTCATTACGGGGGCAGCCGAACTTGCATCGACCGCGTAGGCTCTCACGGAGCAAGCCGATGGAGACGACGCTATCCCGGTCCGTTCCGGCTCTCACGAATCACCGCACCCGCGGCCTCGCTGGTGTGCGTTGGCGCGGACGAGGGCATCGGAGGTCCCGGGACCGATTGAGGTGCAGATTTTGGACACCGTATTAGGGCTATCAGTCACGCCGACCACCGTTGGGTGGGTCCTTGCTGAAGGGCACGGCGCAGACGGCACCATCCTGGACCACCGGGAGTTGGAGCTGCACGGTGGCCGTGACGTGCGAGCTGTAAGCACCGCAGAGCAGGTCGCAGACGAGGTATGGCGGGTCACTGCGCTGGTTGCCGAGCGCAATCAGCATCTGCGGGTCATCGGAGTGACCTGGAACGACGAAGCGTCCGCGCAAGCCGCGCTGCTGTTGGAGTCATTGACGGATGCGGGCTTCGACAACGTTGTGCCGGTTCGTTTGCTCGAGGCCGTTGAGACGCTGGCGCGGGCCATCGTCCCTGTCATCGGCTACGAGCAGACCGCGGTGTGCATTCTCGAGCACGAGTGGGCGACCGTCGTCATGGTCGACACCCATGACGGCGAGACGCAAACGGCCGTCAAGCATGTACGCGGCGGCTTTGAGGGACTGACTTCCTGGCTGACCGGAATGTTTGACCGCGATGGGTGGCGCCCAGCCGGGGTAGTGGTCGTCGGCTCGGACACCCACATCAACGCGCAGTCATGGCAACTAGAAAAAGCTTTGCCAGTACCGGTTTTTGCGCAAACAATGGCGCAGGTGACAGTCGCGCGTGGCGCAGCCTTGGCGGCGGCTCGCAGCACCGAGTTCACCGACGACCAACTGGTGGCGCACACCGCCACCACCGAACCTGTCGCCGCGCCTGCGCGCCCTCGGCAGTTGTCTTACGCCGGAGCCGTGACCGCCTTGGCCGCCGGTGCGGTCACCTTTGTCACTTCGCTTTCGCTCGCCGTGGGTTTGCAGCTGACTCCGGAGGCCGAAACGGCAAAGCACGCGGTGCACTCCCCGGCGCCACATGTCGCCCAAGCGGTCGCACCGGCCGTTGCCCCGCCGCCCGAGGCTGAGCCGCCGGCCTCCCGGTCAAAAACACCTGCCGTCGCTCCGTCTCCCGAACCAGTCACAGAGCCAGCCACGCCGGAGGCTCAACAGCCGGACCCGGATGACAGGCAGCCGTACTTGACCAGGGTGCTTGACCACATACCGGGCGATTATGGCGATTCAACGCCGCCGCCCGCACCGCCCCGGCCGTAGTCCAGTACCAGCCCTAAGTCCCGCTAGGCGTTCCGGATCGCTGTGCAGTAGTAGTTATCCGCGGGCGTCGTCAAGTTGCCTCCCAAGTTGTCCGGAGCCGACGGTATCTCGGGTAAACCGTTGTCGATGAACAATTGATTCAGCGTCCTGACGACGGTTTGCCAGCCGTGGCTATCCAGATACGCGGCAACATCATTGCGGTCCACGTCATATCGCAAGTTGGCGAGTTCTACGTCGAACCCGTGAGCGCGCCAGCGCTCGCTGGCTGTCAACAAGCTGTCTGGCGCTTGCTCGCCGTTGTCGTCCGGCCGGTTGACGAAGATCTCCGCAGCCAGCCGGCTCCCCGGTGAGCTGAGTTCGGTGATGTTGTCCAGCAAGCGATCCTGGGCGTCGGGCGGCAGGAATGCAAGAAGGCCTTCGGCGATCCACGCAGTAGGCGCCTCAGCGTCAAAGCCTGCTGCCCGCAAGGCAGTCGGCCAGTCATGCCTTAGGTCGATCGACACTGCCCGCAGCTCGGCCGTTGCCTGCGCATCCAGATCGGCGAGCGTCGCGTTCTTGAACTGGATAACTTGGGGCTGATCAATCTCGAACACCATCACCCCGGCGGGCCAGGACAGCCGGTAGGCGCGCGCGTCCAGGCCCGAAGCCAGGATGACGGCCTGCCGGACACCCGCGGCCATCGCATCGCGGAAAAACGCGTCAAAGTACCGCGTCCGGGCACTCATCAGATCAGCCATCCGCTGCAAACCCCATGCGTCAGCAACATCGATGTCCGCCGCTTTGATATCTCCGCTGGCCCATCGGGCGAGGAATTCGATCCCTACGGCTCGCACCAGCGGTTCGGCAAAGGGATCGTCGATCAGTGGGTTATCGGCCTTCGTGGCGACCGCCCTGGCAGCGGCCACCATGGTGGCGGTCGCTCCGACGCTGGTCGCCAAGTCCCACGAATCGTTGTCTGTGCGCAGCATTTAGACCCTTTCGTACAGGCTAGCAAATAGATACTTAGCGGAATTAATGATCTCTGATCGAGGATACACGCGCCGACGGGTCGGGCCGGTGGAGATCAATCGTGCTTGACGTGAACCGCCGTGAAAGACACCGACACCTCGTTGGCGACCTGCACCGAGCCCATCAGCAGCGAGTACGGCTTGATGCCGTAATCAGACTGGCGAATGCTCGATTGGGCAGACATTCGCCATGAATCACCGAGATCCGCTGTGTGCAGCTCGATTACGTGTTCTCGCGATTTTCCCCGGATATCGAGTGTCCCGGTAAGGCGGTACCCGTCGTCGGTCCTGGCAATCTTTTCGGCGCTGTCCGCGATAAAGCGGGCCTCGGGAAAGCGGCTGGCGTCCAGCGACTTCAACGCGTTCGAGCGCACCAGGGCTTTCTCGGGCCCGGACAACCCTTTGACCCCACCCTCGCCGCGCAACACCTGAAAGGAACTGATCTCGACGACAAACTCTGCGGCGACAGGTTCGGCGCCGTGCCAGCTCACTGTGGCCTGCCACCGGGTCATCGCGATAGTCAGACGATGGCCCATTCGCGCGGCCCTGCCTGTGACGCCGGTCCGGACCTGCAGCTCGCCGTCGGATGCGTCGAGGGTCCACACGGCTCCGCTCACATGGTGAGAACGGTGCGGTAGTGCGACCGCCCGTGCTCCATCGCCGCGTAGCCATCGGCAGCCTGCGACAACGGTAGCTCCTCGATCCAGGCCCGGACACCCGACAGGACCGCGAAATGCATTGTGTCCTCGACATCTTTCGCCGTACCGGAGGGATGGCCGATAACGCTGAGCCCGGGCGTTATCAGCTGTATCGGACTGATAGGCAGTGGTTCAGTGGTCACGCCGATGGTGATCAGCTCACCTTGGGGCAGTAACCCACCGACCGTGTCGGCCATCGCCGCGGAATTCCCGGCGGTGGCCAGGACGACCGCCGCTCCGCCCAACGCTCGCAGAGCTTCGGAGACGTCGCCGGCGGTGGAGTCGATGTAGTGATGGGCCCCCAATTTGCGAGCATCCTCGGCTTTGGCCGTACCGCGGGCGATCGCAATGGTCTCGAAGCCCATCGCCCGGGCGAATTGCACACCGAGGTGGCCGAGCCCACCAACGCCGAGAATCGCGACCCGGTCACCCGGTAGCGCCTTGGTGTGGCGCAGCGCGTTGTAGGTTGTGACACCCGCACAGCCCATCGGGGCGGCTTCTACATCGGAGAGCTCGGACGGTATCCGCGCCAGCGCATTTGCCGGCACCGTCACCGACTCCGCGTATCCGCCGGGGTAGTGCAAGCTCGGAATCTTTCCGTTCGCGCAGTGGATGAAGATGCCTTTGCGGCAGGGGTCGCAGTGGTTGCAGTTTCCGCCGAACCAACCGACCGCCACGCGATCGCCGACTGCGAAATCATCGACGCCCGCACCGAGTTCGGCTATCGTCCCAGCGATTTCATGTCCAAGGGTCAATGGCCACGACATGTTCGGAAAGCCGCCGCCGACGAAGGCGCGGTCGGTGCCACATATCCCGCAGGCGGTGACCGTCAGTCGTACCTCATCGCGGCCCGGTGGCGGCGTTTCAACGTCGACCAACTCCAAGGGTGCGCCCGGGGACTGTACGTGGACAGCTCGATGTGTCGCCATGGGTTGAATATAGGTCCTAGTGAGTGACAGGGCGTTTCGCTGCCCCGTTGCCGCTGTAGTCGACCTGCCAGTGCTTGATCCCGTTGAGCCAGCCAGAGCGCAGCCGCTCAGGCTTGGCGAGCGGTTCCAGATTCGGCATGGTGTCGGCGATCGCGTTGAACATCAGGTCGATCGTCATCCGCGCCAGGTTGGCCCCGACGCAGTAATGCGCGCCGGTGCCGCCAAATCCCACGTGCGGGTTGGGGTCACGCAGGATGTTGAAGGTGAACGGGTCGTCGAACACCTCCTCGTCGAAATTGGCCGAGCGGTAAACCATGACCACCCGCTGACCCTTCTTGATCTGCACTCCGGACAGCTCATAGTCCTCGAGCGCGGTCCGCTGGAACGACGTGACCGGGGTCGCCCATCGGACGATCTCATCGGCCGCGGTGACGGGACGCTCCCTTTTGTACAGCTCCCACTGATCGGGGAAGTCGGTGAAGGCCATCATGCCCTGCGTGATGGAGTTGCGGGTGGTCTCGTTGCCGGCCACTGCCAACAGAATGACGAAGAAGCCGAACTCGTCGTCGGACAGCTTGTGGCCCTCGATATCAGCCTCGATCAGCTTGGTGACGATGTCATCCTGGGGATCGTTGGATCTCGCCGCGGCCAGCTGCATGGCGTAGGTGATCAGCTCGACAGACGCGCCCATCGCGTCATTTCTCGCGAATTCGGGATCCTGGTCTCCGACCATCTCGTTGGACCAGTGGAACAGTTTCTTGCGGTCCTCCTGGGGCACGCCCATCAGGCCGGCGATAGCTTGCAGCGGCAGCTCGCATGACACCTGTTCGACAAAGTCGCCGGAACCTTCCGCTGCGGCGGCCTCGACGATGCGCTGGGCACGCTCCTTGAGGTCTTCACGCAGACACTCGACAGCGCGGGGGGTGAAGCCGCGGGAGATTATCTTGCGCAGCCGCGTGTGCTGCGGGGCGTCCATGTTGAGCAGGACAAACTTGCCCGTGTCGACCTGCGCGGTGACGGTGCCCTCTTTGTAGCGGGGCAGGGCGGTCTTCTGCAGGCTGGAGAAGACATCGCTGCGCCGGGAGATCTCTTTGACGTCCCCGTGCTTGGACACCACCCAGAAACCGCCATCGTCGAACCCGCCCACACCGATAGCCTGCTCGTTCCACCAGATCGGTGCGGTTCGACGCATCTCGGCCAGTTCTTCCACCGGCAGCCGCTCTGCGTAGATGTCCGGGTCGGTGAAATCGAACCCGGGCGGCAGATTAGGGACCGGCTTTGTGGTTGGCTCGGCAGCTGGCATGACCCACTCCTCGATACGAAGTCTTCTAGTCGTCTTCTTCGCCAAATAAACCATTGCTACACCACGGTTGGGAAGCACTCAGGCAAGATCGCAACGCTAAATTGCAACGTGTTCCTCACCGATGAGTTTCAGGCACGTCGCCGGTCTGCGTAGCGAAAGCACCAACCAGCAGCATCGACCAACCGAAAGGGCATCAGTGATGCGATCGTTCTGAGCGACTTCGTGAGTCTCGACGGAGTCGTCCAGTCCCCGCGCGGACGGGGAGAGGATCTTGTGGCTCGCGGCACAATGGATATGCTTTGGTCCAGGTCACCGGCGACGCACAGGCGGGGTGGAAAATGATTCGCGAACTACTGGGCACCGTTGCGATAGCAGGCGCCACGATCAGCATGGCGCCGAGCGCCGCCGCGGGTTACGACGGCGACGTGCCGGGCATGAACTATCAGGCTTCGTTGGGTGCGCCGTGCGACAACTATGAGCGCTTCATCTTCGGACGTGGGCCCAGCGGCCAGGCCG